>CAYMMC010000034.1:0-12620 GCA_964391125.1 uncultured Akkermansia sp. | reverse complement strand
ATCATCGCGCAAGAGGCCGAGGCAAACCCCAAACCAAGTTCGGACGACTCGTCCCCCGTCGAGAGCTTCGAGGCTCTGGTCGAGCGGCTCCGTTCGGAGAAGCCCGCCTTCGCCGAGCGACAGCGGAAGCTGCTCGAATCCCGCTACGACCTGTCCGACCGCCCGGCGGAGGGCGCGACAATGTCCGGCGGCAAGCCGGTGCAGGGCGGGGTGCGGGTGAAGCTGCCGGAAGGCGTCACCTGGGACGATCTGGCCGCCATGGCCCCGGAGGAGATCCGCGAGAAGAAGCTCTGGCCGGGCGGCTTCCTGCCCTTGCCCCACCCCCACCACGAGGCGGGCGGGATGATCTTCCCGCAGAGCCTCATCGACGAGACGCTCAAGCAGACCGGACGCGACCTGACCCGCTTCGATCTGGACTTCGACCTGCCCGAGCATCTGCTGGCGGAGCTTCCCGCCCCCATCTACCTCACGACCCGGCCCGATCTCGGAGACGTCTCGCAGGGGCAGCTCGTCACCCTGACGAACTACTACGACCTGTTCAAGGACATCCTCAATCCGAAGCAGTTGGAGGGCCTGCGCCTGCTCGTCACGCCCTTTCCGCAGCAGCAGTTCAACGCCACCGACGACCGGCGCTCCCTCGTCGCCAGCCAGGGGGTCTCGTGCTTCGACTGCCACGCCAACGGCCACACCAACAACGCGACCCACACCGTCGGCGACATCCGGCCCAACGAACACCGCCACCGCATCGACACGCCGACCCTGCGCGGCGTCAACGTCCAGCAGCTCTTCGGCTCGCAGCGCGCCTTGAAGACGATCGAGGACTTCAGCGAGTTCGAGCAGCGCGGCGCCTACTTCGACGGCGACCAGATCACGGCGGCGAAAAAGGGCGTCAATGTGCTGGAGCGCGGCAGCCAGGTGCATTTCATGGCCGAGTTCCAAGCCATCCTCGACTTCCCGCCCGCCCCCAAGCTGGATCTCTTCGGCAAGCTGGACCCGGCGAAGGCCACCGAGGCCGAGCTGCGCGGACAGTCGCTCTTCTTCGGCAAGGCGCTGTGCTCGACCTGCCACATCCCGCCCTACTACACCGACCACCTGATGCACAACCTGCGGACCGAGCGCTTCTTCGAGGAGGTGGAGGCCAACGGGCGCAAGGCCAGCGCCGACGGACCGATCAAGACCTTCCCGCTCCGCGGCATCAAGGATTCGCCGCCCTACCTCCACGACAATCGGCTCATGACGCTGGAGGACGCGGTCGAGTTCTTCAACCTGGTCCTCGGCACCAAGCTGACGGGCGAGGAGAAGGCGGACCTGACCGCCTTCCTTCGGACGCTGTGAGCGTCGGCACGGTCCGCGCCGCTGCGGCGGCGCCGCCGCGCGGGGGCTGCCCATGGCGGCTTCCCGCGCCGCGTCGCGGGTTTTTTCCATTGCGGAGCCCGACCGGGGTCTCTATACCTCCGCCATGCACCGCTACGCCCTCGGATTGGACTACGGGACGAATTCCTGCCGCTCTCTCCTCGTCGATCTCGACAGCGGAGAGGAGCTGGGCTCGGTCGTGTTTCCCTATCCTTCGGGCGAGCTGGGCGTGCTGCTGGACCCCGCCGATCCGAACCTGGCCCGGCAGAATCCGCAGGACTACCTCGACGGGCTCGTCGCCGTCGTCTCCGGCGCGCTGGAGCAGGCAAAGGCGGCCCGTCCCGGCTTCGACCCCGCCGAAGTCCTCGGCATCGGCGTCGACACCACCGGCAGCACGCCGATTCCCGTCGACGCCGAGGGCGTCCCCCTGGCCTTGAGGCCGGAGTTTGCGGGCAACCCGAACGCCGCTGTCTGGCTTTGGAAGGACCACACCGCCTCCGCCGAGGCCGCCGCCATCACCGAGACCGCCGCCAGGATGCGCCCGCAGTATCTCGCCAAATGCGGCGGCATCTACTCCAGCGAATGGTGGTGGAGCAAGATCTGGCGCTGTCTCGAGGTCGATCCGGGGGTCTTCCAAGCGGCCCATTCCTGGGTCGAGCATTGCGACTGGATCCCCGCCGTCCTCACCGGCACGACGCGGCCGGATCTCGTTCGCCGCAGCGTCTGCGCGGCGGGGCACAAGGCGATGTTCTCGACGGAATGGGGCGGCCTGCCCGACGCCGAGTTTCTCGCCGCCCTCGATCCGGCCCTCGCCGACTTGCGCGGCAGGCTCTATGGCGAGGCCTTCCCCTCCGACGCCAAGGCGGGAGGGCTCGTCGAGGAATGGGCGGCGAAGCTGGGGCTCGTCCCCGGCACCCCCGTCGCGGTCGGCGCCTTCGACGCCCACATGGGCGCGGTCGGGGCGGGCGTCGCCCCCGGCACCCTGGTGAAGATCCTCGGCACGAGCACCTGCGACATCACCGTGCTGCCGAGCTCGACGCCTCTCGGCGACGTGCCCGGCCTCTGCGGAATCGTCGACGGATCGGTGCTGTCGGGCCATTTCGGAATCGAGGCGGGGCAGTCGGCGGTGGGGGACATCTTCCTCTGGTTCGCCAATCAGCTCGTGCCCGACCGCTACGGGACGAGCGTCGCGGAGAAGTTCGCCTCGATGGAAAGGAGCCTCGCCCAGACCAAGCCCGGCGGGAGCGGTCTGCTCGCCCTCGACTGGAACAACGGGAACCGCACCGTCCTGGTCGATGCGCGCCTCGCCGGGCTGCTTCTCGGCCAGACCCTGCACACCGAGGCGCACGAGATCTACCGGGCGCTCGTCGAGGCCACGGCCTTCGGTGCCCTGGCCATCGTCCGCCGCATGGAGGAGCACGGCATCCGCATCGAGCGGGTCGTGAACACCGGCGGGCTCGCGGTGAAGAGCGCCGCCCTCATGCAGATCTACGCCGACATCCTCGAACGCCCGCTCCAGGTGGCGGCGAGCGACCAGACCTGCGCCCTCGGCGCGGCCCTCTTCGGAGCGGCTTGCGGCGGGATTCCCCTCGACGAGCTGCGGCGGACCTGCTGCCGAACCCGCGAGGTGGAGTATCGGCCCATCCCCGAGAACGCGGCGGTCTACCGCGAGCTCTTCGCGCTCTACCAAACCCTCCACGACGCCTTCGGAACGACGGACTGGCAGGGCAATCTGGCGTGGGTCATGAAGCGGCTCATCGCCATCCGGCAAGGGCAGCGGGGCTGATCCCGCCCCGGCGACGCGCGGGCGCCGACTTGCGTTCGGGCGGTGCCGGGGCCATGCTGGGAGGCGCTCCCGCGCCCTTGGCCCCATGCCGGATCCTCTTTCCAAAGAGCATCGTTCTTGGCTCATGTCCCGCATCCGCAGCGAGGACACGAAGCCCGAATGGATCCTGCGCTGCGCCCTGCACCGTCTCGGCTTCCGCTTTCGGCTGCGCGACAAGCGGATTCCCGGCCGGCCCGATCTCGTCTTTCCGAAATACGGCGCCGTGATGTTCGTCCACGGCTGCTTCTGGCACCGCCACCGCAAATGCCGCCAGGCCAGCACGCCGAAGACGAACTCGGCCTTCTGGGAGGAGAAGTTCGCCCGCAACGTCGCCCGCGACCGCCGCAACCGGGCCGAGTTGAAGAAGCTGGGCTGGCGCGTCCGCGTCGTCTGGGAATGCGAGCTGCTCAAGGACACCGCCGCGACCGTGGTGGCGGCGGCCGAATGGCTCCGCGAGGAGGAGGGGCCCGCCACCAGGCCGCGGGGGAGGGCGAAGCGCAAGCAGCAGGCCCGCTACGACGAGTCCTCCGTGGACCGCCGCGCCATCCTTTCCCTCGCCGAGGAAAAAGTGGAATATCGGCTTTCCAAAGGCCGCCCCAAGCCGAGCCCGTGAGGGACGGGCGGTCGGGCCGCTCGGGGCTACCCTTGAAGCCTGCGGCGGGGCGGTGTCGTGTGGCATTGGCTTCCAGCCCATGCGTCCCGATTGAACGCCGAAGGCCCTTCACGGTCCTCCCGCTCTCCCGGCTCGTGCCCATTCGGCTTCGGTCAGCAAAGCGCTTCCTTCCGTCCGCTTCGCCCTTCCGCCGAAGCCATGGACTGGAAGCCCATGCTACCTCCAGGCCATTCCGAGAACATGGCGCAGGGCAGTATGGAATTGGCGGGAAAGGCGTTCGATGCCTCTTGGGAAACGAGGTCGCAGGCCGCTCCGGCCGCTCCCAATTCACAGCGCTCCGGTTTTGCCGGAGGTGTCCGATTTCGCCGTCGCGTAGGGATACAGCGACCAGCCGCCGGGGAGGTTGCGGGCGCGGAAACCGTGCTGGAGCAGGATCCGGGTGGCGAGGTAGCCGCGCTGGCCGACGGCGCAATAGACGCGGAGGTCGGCGTCCTTGGGCAGCTCCCGGAGCCGGTCCCGCAGGGCGCCGAGCGGGACGTTGCGGGCGCCGGGCAGGTGGCCGTCGGCGAATTCGTCGGCTTCGCGCACGTCGAGGAAGACCGTGTCGCTGCCGGTCGGCTCGTCCCAAGGGACTTGCGGCATCTCGCCCCTCATCAGGTTTTCCGCGACCATGCCGGCGAAGTTGACGGCGTCCTTCGCTCCGCCGAACTGAGGCGCGTAGCAGAGCTCGGCTTCGGCGAGATCGTGGACGCTGCCTTGCTTCTGGATGGCCATGGAAATCACGTCGATCCTGCGGTCCACCCCCGCCTCCCCGATGCCTTGGGCGCCGAGAATGCGTCCGTTTTCTTTGTCGAACAGCAGCTTCAGCTGCATCCGTTTCGCGCCGGGGTAGTAGGCGACATGGTGGGCGGGCTGGAGATGGACGCGGTCGAAGTTCTCCCACCCGGCGCGTCGGAGGGCCTTTTCGCTCGCCCCGGTGGTGGCGACCTGAAGCCCGAAGATCTCGCAAATGGCCGTGCCCTGCACCGCCCGGAAGGCGGAGGGCCTGCCGCAGATGGCCTCCGCCGCGACGCGGCCTTGCCGTGCCGCTGGGCCGGCGAGGGGAACGAGGGCGGCGTTCCCGGTGATGGCGTCGCGGACTTCGACGGCGTCGCCCACGGCCCAGATGCGGGGATCGCTGGTCTGCATCTGCTCGTTCACGCGGATGCCGCCGCGCTCGCCGATCTCCAGCCCGGCCGCCTTCGCCAACTGGGTCTCCGGGCGCACGCCGATGGAGAGGATCACGAGATCGGCAGGATAGTCGCTGCCGCCCTGGGTGCGCACCTTGAGGCCTCCCGGTTCGGCTTCGGAGAATGCGGCCACGCCGTCGCCGAGCGCGAGCTTGACGCCGTGCTGGCGGAGCCGCTCGGCGACCATCGCCGCCATCTCCGGGTCGAGCGGCGGCATGACTTGGTCGAGCATTTCCACCACGGTGACTTCCATGCCGAGGCGCACGAGGTTCTCCGCCATCTCCAGGCCGATGAAGCCGGCGCCGACGATGACGGCGGAGCGCGTCTCGCGGGCTGCGATCCATTGGAGGATGGCCTCGCTGTCGGGAATGTTGCGGAGGGTGAAGATCCCCGGCAGGTCGATGCCCGGCAGCGGGGGGCGCAAGGGCGAGGCGCCGGGGGAGAGGACGAGCGCATCGTAGCGTTCCGTGCGCTCCTCCCCGCTGGCGAGGTCGCGCACGGCGAGGGTCTGCGCCCCCCGGTCCACGGAGAGCACTTCGGTGCGCGGATGGACGTGGATGCGGAAGCGGTCCCGGAACAGGTCTGCGTCCGCCAGCAGCAGGTCGTCCTGCGAGGGGATGACCCCGCCGATGTAGTAGGGCAGGCCGCAGTTGGCGAAGGAGACGTGCGGTCCGCGGTCGAACATCGCGATCTCGGCGCGCTCGTCGAGGCGGCGGAGGCGGGCGGCGCACGCGGCGCCACCGGCCACGCCGCCGACGATGAGGATTCGTTTGGCGTTCATGGAGATTGGGGGGCGGGTCATCGGGGAAGGGAGCAGCAGGAGGCGTCCGGGGAAGGTCTGCGGTTCCACGGCATCCGGGCGATGAGCAGGGCGAGCCCGCAGGTGTCGGTGACGCCCGCGAAGACCAACCCCGCGCCGACGAAGGCGGCGAGGGCCATCCACGCCGGATGGACGAGGAGGGCGAGCAGGGCGCCGACGAGCACCAGGCTGCCGGCGGCGATCCGCACCTGACGCTCCAGCGACATCGACTTCCGCCCGCGGTTCAGGGGCAGGCCGGCGGCTTCCCAGGCCCGCACCCCGCCTTCGAGAACACGCAGCGAGGGGAGTCCGGCGGACTCGAGGCGCTTCGCCGCCTGGCTCGCCCGGCCGCCGGAACGGCAGATCAGCACGCAGATCTCCTTGTCCGCCGCGAGGCGGGCGATCTCGTCGGCGTCCAATCCGGCGAGGGGGCGCAGCACCGAACCGGCGATGTGCATCTCTTCGAACTCGGCGGGCGTCCGCACGTCGAGCAACAGGGCGTTTGCTTGCGCCGCGATTTCCTCCGGAGCGATGCCGGAGACCGATGGAACAGGGCTTGATGGGGTCTCGTTCATGTGGTAATATATCGCTATATTACTATTTAGCAATATGAAAATCGAAAAACCGTCGAAAGCGGCCATGACGGACGCCCAGCTCCAGGAAGTGGCGCAGCAATTCGCCATCCTCGCGGAGCCCTCCCGGCTGAAGATTCTCCGTGCGCTGATGGGCGGGGCGATGACCGTCACCGAACTGATCGAAGTCACCGGGATGAAGCAGGGCAACGTTTCCAAGCACCTCGGGATCCTGCTCCAGGCGCGGTTCGTCTCCCGCGGGCAGGAGGGGAACTACGCCCGCTACTGCCTGGCCAATCCGGTGCTCTTCCCCTTGTGCGAGCTGATGTGCGGAAGTCTCGAAGAGGACGCGAAGCGCCGGGCGCGGGAATGGCAGGGATGAGACACCTCCGGCAGAAGCGGAGCTTTGGGGATTGGAGCCGCCCATGGCGGTCGGCGACCTCGGTTCCCAAGGGGAATCGAAGGCCTTGCCCACCCATTCCGTCATCCCCCAAGCGCCGCTGCGGAGTCCGAGGGTAGCCCCGAGCGGCCCGCTCGGGGAACGAAGGTCGCGGGGACGCCCGACCGACCGTGCGGGCCGCACGGCCCTACCTCCGGCGGGGACGGGCGGTCCGCGCTTGCCGAGCGCGGCTTGCAGGCGGTCGCGGTCGGTTCAGAACGTGGCGGTCGCCCCGACGTGCCAGCGTCCGCGTTCCCCGTCGCTGAAGCCCTCCTCGGTGACTTGGAAGCCGTAGTCGACCCGCAGGGAGAACCAGTTGTCGCGCTGATAGCGGAAGCCGAGGCCGACGGAACCCATCTCCACGTCCTGCTCGCCGGGAAGCGGCATCTCGCTCGAGAGCGATCCGTAGTCGTAGAAGATCAAGCCGTAGGCGCCGTCGGCGACGTTGCTGAAGCCGCCGAAGGTGGAGGGGTAGAAGACCGGGGTGCGGAGTTCCGCCGAGGCCACCACCCCGCTGTCGCCGCGCACGATGCGCTGCTCCCAGCCGCGCACGCTGTCGTAGCCGCCGGCGCCCAGGGCTTCGCTCGCGAGCAGGTTGGCGTTGGAGGCCTGGCCTTGGATGCGGCCGTAGGCGGACCAGCCTTCGGGGAGACGCTGGTCGCGCTCCAGGGTGATCAGTCCATAGGTGTAGTCCGCCGTCGCCCCGGCCCGCTGGCTGGCGAAGATCGCGTCGGTGTTCTTGTTGGTGTTGTCGCCGGGGCTGTTGACGACTTCGGAATCCAAGCGCCACACCCCGGTCCGGTCGCGGGACACGATGTTGTAGCCGAGGCTGTACTGCACGATCTCGGAGGTGGTGTCGAAGACCTGCAGCTGATTGAACGCAAGGGCGTTGTTGCTGGACTTGAAGTCCATCCCCAACTCCAGCTCGTGGGAGAGGCGCCCGATGCTCGGCAGCGGGATGCCGTAGCGACCGCTGATCTGCTTGTTCACGCCCCCGCTCTCGAAGACCACGCCTCCCTGGTTGAAGGTCGCCTCGCTGTCGACGTAGGCCCCCAGGAGCGTCACCTGATGCCTCCACGGGAGGTAGGAGGCGAAGACCCCGCTGTGTCCGAAGAGGTCGCTCTCCGAATCCATGTTCGTGGTGAACTGGTAGCTGAGGATCGAGTTCATCCCGAGGAAGAGCGGGCCGGTCCAGGAAACTCCGAAGATCCCGCGGGCTTCGCCGAGCGCCTCCGTGCCGGAGTTCTCCAGAGAGATGTAGCCCAGCAGATCCTTGCTCGATTCGTTCCTCAGGATCACGTCGGTCTCTCCGTAGCCGTCGCCGGGGGTGAAGACGAGGTCGACCTGACGGTTCGGATGCTTGTTGATCCAGTTCAGGTCGTCGGTCAGGTTGCTTTCGCGGATGACCTCGCCCCGCTGGGTCCGGATCTGGCGGGCGAGGGCACGGCTCTCGGCGTTTCCGGCGCCCTCCACGATCACGTCGCCGAGGCGGCCCTCGATGATGACGAGCTGAAGGATGCCCTCGGTGATCTCCGGCTCGGGCACGAGCACGTCGACCACGGGAAGGTCGCTCTTGCGGTAGGCGACGACGGCCTCGCGAACCATCTGGTTCAAGCCGCCCAAGGTCAGCGGCTGGTCGACCCGCGCCGCGAGGACGCTGTAGACTCTGGAAGGCAGCTCGACGCCTTCGGTGACGACGCCGGAGAAGGCGCCCGGCGAGCCCTTCTTCTTCACTTCCATGGTCGAAGACACCACCCGGATGCCGCGAAGATGGGCGGTGAGGGGCGTGGGATCGGCCGTCGGACTCGTCGCGGAATGCCCGCCCTGCCCGTCGGGCAGGGTGTAGGAAACGCGCTGGATCTCGTCGTTGCCCGCCGCGAAGGGGTTCCGCCAGCGCCACTTGGGCTGGGCCTCCGCAGGACCGCCCTGCTCGTTGGTGCCCCGGCGCCACCAGATCTCGGCGTTCGAGTCCGGCTTCTTCCCTTTGTACATCAATTGATTGTCCTTGTAGTAGGCGGAGCCCTCGTTGAAAGGCTTGAGACTGCCCTGGTCGACCGTCTCCGGCGCCGCCTGGTTGCCGATGTAGGCGTCGCCCGACATCGACTGCGACTCCACTTGGACCAAGGCCGTCGAGGGGTCGGCGGCGGGACGGTCCACCACGGCGCGCTGCCGCATTTCACGCTCCTCGCGGGCCGCCTCGGCCACCGCCTTGCGCTGCTCGTACTTCGCGACGCGCAAATCGCGGAGCCGCTCGCGCCGGGTCACTTGGTCCGGCGTCCGGAGGTCCGGCATGGGCGGCAGGTCGATCAAGCTCTCCTCGGGCGTCGGAGGCGGCATCTCCCCCCAATAGTTGTCGTCGCCGAAGGCCCGCAAGCGGGAGCCGCTCGCGGTGATCCCGTCTTCGTTGGCGGGAAGCGAGCTGGCGACCGTGACCTCCTGGGGGACCTGCTTCTTCTTGGGCTGGCTCGCCGCTGCGGAGATGCGCTGCCCCAGGGTGGCGCGGCCCACGTCCTCCGGCTGGCGGCGGTAGACGTTGCTCTCGTACCTCGCCTCGTTCGCCTTACGGCTGCGTTCCCGCTTCTCCTTCCAGGAGAGCTTCCGCTGGGGGTCGCCCAAATCGAGATCCGGCAGAGGAGGGAGAGCCCCCAGCTCCGCGTCCTGCGCCGACGGACCGCACACGAAGACGAAAAGCATCAGTAGGGCGACGACACTGGAACTCAGATACTTCATTCAAAGCGGTTTAGAAACAGGAGGGCGGGAAAGCCCTTCGCTCTCCCGCCCTTCGATCTTGAAATGTTCCGGCAGGAATCGCAAGAGGAATATTCAGATTTTTGAAGTCTCGCCCTTTTTGGAATTCCTGATATTTCAGTTAGCCGGATAGAAAGTGCTGAGCTGGTGACCGAACACGCGATAGCTGGAGTAGCGGTTCGTGCCCGGTTCGTAGACGTAGTAGCTCATCCCCACTTGTCCGCCGCTGCGGCCCCGCGCCCTGCGACGGCGCTCGTCTTCGTCGTCCTCCTCCGCGGAGGTGGAGTCGCGCCTGGGGCCGAAGAGATCGTCGAGAGCGTTCTCCACCCTCCAAGCCCCGCTCTCCTCCTGGGTCTCCTCGTCGCGCTCGAAGAGCCCGAGCAGTGGGTAGAGCCAGTCTCCCGGCGACTCCTCCCGGAAGAAGGCGTCGTAGGTCTCCCCGAAGAGCAGCCCGCCGAAGTTGAAGTCGGGATCGTAGATGCCGCCCGGGATCGGGATGGACGGGAAACCCGGTTGGGCCGGCGGCGGCGGAGGCGGGGGCGGGACGTTGTCGACGAACTGGATGGCGTCGTAGTAGATCGTGTAGAGCCCCAGCCCGCTGACTCCGTTGGCGTCCCGGTAGACCGAGGCCGAGCTGCCGAGCGCTCCGGCGACGAGGCTGTTCAGACTGTAGAGGCCGCCGGGCTCGTCGACCAGGGCGATCGCCCCGCCCTGACCGCTCAGCGCGTCGGTGGGGAAGACCCCCGCGCCGGGGACGCCGATCTCGGCCGCCCGGCCCGTCTCGTCCCACCAGAGATCGGGAGTGAGGTAGATCTCGTCGGCCCGGCCCGCGAATTGGCCGTTCGCGGCATTGAAGGGCGCCGAGAAGTCCGCCGGAGCCGCCGCGAAGGTGGCCGTGGCCTCGTTGATGCGGGTCGTCGCATCCATGAGGTTGGCGGAGCGCGAGGGGATGAAGAACTGCAACTGGCTCCCCACGCCGTTGCCGCCGCTGCTGAAGACCGCGTTGTCCGTGGCCGTGAGCGTCCCGCCACCGCCGAAGAAGGGGTTCGTCCGGCTGACCGCAATGTAGGTGTTGCCGAAGGATGGTTGGTCGATCGTGCTGACTTGAGGATCCGTGTGGCCGACCAGCGCCCTCTCGACGGTGGCGTGCCGCCCCGCCGCCAGGACGATGTGCCCGTCGCGGAATCCGCCGGCGTCGTTGAAGATGGCGCCCGCGTATCCATCGGTGCCGAAGAGCCGGTCGCCGTGCCCGATCATCGCGTAGTTGTTCAGCGGCGGATCCCCGGTGAGGACCGTGCCGGCATCCCCCACCTCGGTGCCCCCCACGACCCTCGCGTCGCGCTTCACCAGCACGGTGATGTCGCCTTCGAGGTCGCCGTTGATGGACGGGCCGCCGTGCCCGATCTGGGCGAAGGCGCCGTAGATCGTTTTCAAGTCCACGTCGGGCGTGGTGCCGCCGGCGAGGAGCAGATCCCGCCCCACGACCACGACGATGTCGCCCTCCTGGTCCGCTCCGCTCACTTCGTCGCTCCGGGTGGGGTTGCCGTTCGTGTCGAAGGTCCTGCCGCCGTTCTCGACGGAGAAATGTCCGATCTTCGCGAAGTTGAACAGGGAGGCGACCGTGCCCAGCCCCGGCGCGGGGTTCAGCACGGAATAGGGGGAGGCCCCGACGACGTCGGTGGAGGGCTCGTCATCCGAGCGCCGTTGGGCGATCACGCTGAGGTCGCCGCCCGCGTAGACGCTGATGTCTCCGTAGGACGGCGCATCCAATTGGTAGCCCCCGTGGCCGATCGCGGCGAAGGCCCCTGTGACGCTGCGGCCCTCGTGGTCGGTGGTCCCGCTGGGCTGCTCGGTCCAGGCGTTCGGACCGGCCTCCACATAGATGTCGCGCCCCGCGAAGGCCGAGATGTCCCCGGCGAAGCCGTAGTGCTGCCCCATGCGATAGGCCCGGTCGTCGCCCAGGTCGGAGGCGAATCCGTGGCCCAACTGCGCGTAGGACGCCTCCACGCCGAGACCGCCGAGGAGGGTCAGGTCGCGCCCCGCCACGGTGGTCACGTTGGACGAGGCGGCGATGCCGTTGACCATCTCCCCTCTGCCCAGCACCACGACGTCGAGGTTGTTGTGGATCCCGCCGTGCCCGATGACGGCGGGATTCAGCCATGAGGGCTTCGGTGCGCCGAAGGCGGTGTTCCAGTTTTCGTCCCGGTCGTTCGCCTCCGCCGCGCTCGCGTCGATGAGGATGTCGCCGGAGGCGTGGACCTCGATGTCGCCCGCCAGTTCGATGGCGCGGGAATAGCCCCAGTTCGTACCGTCGTCGACCCGGTTGCCGGCCCCGACTCCGTGTCCGATCCGGGTCCAGCGCTGCTCTCCCCGGCTGTTTTCGAGCACCACGTCCCCCCCGCGGGCCTCGACGTAGATGTTTCCGACCTTGTCGGCGTTGTTGTTGCTCCGGTTGTTGGCGTTGAGCGGGGTCGAGGTGATCGATCCATGGCCGATCTGGGTGTAGGATTGATAGGTCATGATCCCCTGGGTCTCCGACTCGAGGTTGGAGTAGAGGCTGTAGCTGTCGTGCGGGGGGATTGGGGGGCTGGCGTTGGGGTCGCCGGCGTAGCCCTCGCCCATGAGGAAGACCAGGCGATCCACCGGCTGGCGCTCGCCGATGGGCAGGTGGTCCAGCCGGATGCCGCCGCCCGCCACCACGCGGATGTCCGCCGTGTGCCGGTCGGCCCCCACCAGGGTCCCGGCGCCGTTGCCCGTGAAATCGCGCTCGCCCACGAGGCTGCGGCTCGGATCGCCGCCGTAGACCGAGGCGGCCTCGTATTGCACCCGGGCTTCGCCCCCGACCGCGTTGGTGTAGATGTAGCTCTCCACGCCGTCGTGGATGAAGTGCTCGGTGCGGATCAGTTCGCCGCCGGACTGGGATCTTCCCTCGACCGTGTCGTGCCCGATCTTGGCCTCGCTGCGGGTGAAGGCGCCGCCCTGCAGATGGATGTTGCCGCCCGCCTCGACGTGGATGTCGCCGTAGTACTCTCCGGTCTGGCC
>CAYMMC010000033.1:7482-13057 GCA_964391125.1 uncultured Akkermansia sp. | reverse complement strand
CTGGATCACCAGCCGCACCGGCATCCGCGAACGGCGCATCGCGAAGGAGGGCGAGTTCACCAGCCACATGGCGAGCGAGGCGGCGCGACGGGCGCTCGACCAGGCCGGGATCGCCGCGGCCGACATCGAGCTGATCGTCGTCGCCACCATCACCCCCGACACCCTCACCCCCGCGACGGCCTGCTACGTGCAGCAGCAGCTCGGATCGCTCAGGGCCGTCGCCTTCGACATCTCGGCGGCCTGCTCGGGCTTCCTCTACGCCATGGAGTTCGCCCGCCACGCCGTCGGCGCGGGGGCCTTCCGCAACGCCCTCATCATCGGGGCGGAGAAGCTCAGCGCCTTCGTCGACTGGAGCGACCGCAACACCTGCGTCCTCTTCGGCGACGGGGCCGGGGCGGCGGTGCTGCTGCCCTCGACCAACGGCGGAGGGCGCATCCTCTCCTCCACCCTCGGCACCGACGGCGCCCAGGCCGAGCTGCTCAACATCCCCGGCGGGGGCTCGGCCTGCCCCGCGCCTCCCGGCGGCGTCCCGGCGAAGCCCGCCGTCCTCTCGATGCAGGGCCGCGAGGTATTCAAGCACGCCGTCAACGCGATGCGCAAGGCCGCCAACGACGCCGTCGCCGCCGCGGGCCTGACCATCGCCGACATCGACCTGATCATCCCCCACCAGGCCAACCTCCGCATCATCGACGCGATCGTGGAGCGGCTCGACTTCGACCGGGAGGACGTCTTCATCGACTTGGACAAATACGGCAACACCTCGGCCGCGGCGGTGGCCATCGCCCTCGACGAGGCCCATCGCGGGGGGCGGGTGAAGCCCGGCGACCGCATCCTGCTCGTCGCCTTCGGCGCCGGGCTGACCTGGGCGAGCGCAGTGATCGAATGGTGAAACCGACGAGCGGAAAGAGGGCGGCCCTTGTCAAAGCTCCCGTCGCGCCATGATCCTGCTCGCCGAGACGACCTTCCACCTGGCCCACCCCTGGGCGCTGCTGCTCCTGCTCCTCATCCCGCTGCTCGCGGTGCTCAAGGCGCGCTCGGGCAACGAGGGCGCCGTCGTCTTCTCCTCGCTGCACATCCTCGAGCGGCTCGGCCCGGTGGCCCGGGGCCGGGCCGGCGGCTTCCGGCTCGCCAGCCTCTTCCTCTCCCTCGCCTGCCTCGCCGCCGCCCTCTCGCGCCCCCAGTGGATCGACCGGACCGAGGAGGTTTCCGAGAGCGGCGTCGAGCTGATCCTCGCCATCGACGTCTCCCGCTCCATGCAGGTCGAGGACTTCACCATCGAAGGCCGCCGCGCCAACCGGCTCCAGGCCGCCAAGAAGGTGACCCGGGACTTCATCCGGGGCCGCACCACGGACCGCATCGGCCTGCTCGCCTTCGCCGGCCGACCCTATTTGGCCAGTCCCCTGACCCTGTCCAAGAGCTGGCTCGAGGGACCCATGGGGCTCGGCCGCGTCCAGATCGGGCTGGTCGAGGACGGCACCGCGATCGGCTCCGCCCTCGCCGCGGCGGCGAAGCGGCTCGACAAGAGGAACTCCAAGAGCAAGATCGTCGTCCTCCTCACCGACGGCGTCAACAACGCCGGCCGCCTCTCGCCGATCGAGGCGGCCAAGCTCGCCAAGACCCTCGGCATCCGGGTCTACACCATCGCCGTGGGCACCTATGGCGACTACGTCGTGCAGACCCCGGTGGGGCCGCAGCGCCTTCGGCAGGAATTCGACGAGGAAACTCTCAAGGAGATTGCCCGCATCGCCGACGGCGAGTACTTTCGGGCGCAGGACACGACGGGGCTGGAGCGCATCTTCGCCCTCATCGACGAAATGGAGAAGACCGAGATCAAGCGCCGCACCCGGATCGAGAGCGAGGAATGCTTCCATTGGTTCGCCCTGGCCGGCCTCGGCTTCGGACTGCTCACCCTGATCGGCGACGACACTTTCTGGAGGCGATTTCCATGAACGGACTGATCTTCGCCGAACCGAGCTGGCTCTGGGGGGGGCTCGTCCTCCTGCCTCTGCTCCTCCTGCGCCTGGCCTCCCATCTGCGCGCCGCCCGCCAGCTCCCCGGGCTCGTCTCCCCCCGGCTCGCCCATCGCCTCGTCAACGGCGCCGGCCCGGCGCGCCGCTGGACCGTCTTCGCCCTCCAGTCCCTCGCCATCGCCTGCCTCTTCGCCGCCCTGGCCCGGCCGCAGTGGGGCTACGAGGAGATCGAGACCGAGTTCGACGCGCGGAACCTCCTCCTCGCCATCGACACCTCGCGCAGCATGATGGCCGACGACCTGCCCCCGAACCGGCTCTCCCGCGCCAAGCTCGCGGCCAAGGACATCGTCCTCTCCCTGCCGGACGACCGCATCGGCCTCGTCGCCTTCGCCGGCAGGCCCTTCCTCCAGGCCCCCCTCACCTCCGACCACGAAGCCGTCCTGGAAGCCATCGACCAGCTCGACACCGAAACCATCCCGCGCGGGGGGACGAACCTCAGCGCCGCCGTCGCCCTGGCCCTGGAGACCGTCAAGGAGGCGGAGCTGGGGCCCAGCGCCCTCGTCCTCTTCTCCGACGGCGAGGCCCTGGAGGGGCTCGACGAGGTCGAGAGGACCCGGAAGCGGGCGGCCGAGGCCGGGCTCACCGTCCTCGCCGTCGGCGTCGGCACGGCGGGGGGCGCCATCATCCCCGAGACCGACGACGCCGGCCAGATCCTGCCCGGGGTCTTCGTGAAGGACGAGAACGGCCAGGTCGTGCGGACCCGCCTGACCACCGAAGCCCTCCGCGCCCTCGCTGCGGACGGCGGCCACTACCTCCATCTCGGCGGCGCCTCCCCGCTCACCCAGATCGTCGACCGGATTCGCCAGCGCATCGCCAGCTCCCGCGAGGAGGGCGAGACCACCCGCCGGCCCATCGAGCGATTTCTCTGGCCCCTCTCCGCCGCCTTCGCCCTGCTCGTCCTCTCGCACCTCGTCCCGCTTCTCTGGTTGAAGCCGAAACCCGCGCCGGTGCGCCTCGGCGCTGCCAAGGGGCGACAGCGGGCCTCCCCGGTCGCTCTCTCCGTTCTGCTCTGCGGCATCCACGCGAGTCTGACCGCCGCCGATCCCCTGGCCGTCGGGCAAGCCTCCTTCGCCCAAGGCGATTACGCGGAGGCTCTCGCCGCCTACGAGGGCCGCGTCGAAGAAGCCAGCTCCCAACGCGCCCGCGCCCGGCTGCATCTCGGCATCGGCGCCGCCGCCTACCGCCTCGAGGACTACGAACGCGCCGCCGAAGCCTACGGCGCCGCTCTGGCCGAGGGGAAGGGAGGCCAACGCAGCGCCGCCCACTACAACCTAGGCAACACCCTCTTCCGCAGCGGCGAAGCCGCCCTCGCCTCCGCCTCGTCGGGTGCGGGCGATCCCGATGCGATGCGCTCCCCCGCCTCGCGCGCCGAGACCGTCGAACGGGCCATCCGCGATTGGGAAGGCGCGATCGAGCATTTCGAATCCTCCCTCGCCATCGATCCGGACGATTCCCATGCCGCCCACAACTTGGAGTATGTGAAAAAGCGCCTCGAGGAGTTGAAGCGGCAGCAAGAGCAGGAACAACAGCAAGAACAAGAGAAGGACCAGGAGCAAGACGAAGAGAAAAAGGAGGACGAAGAGAAGGACAAGCAGGACCAGCCCTCCGACGAGAATCAGAAACAGGACGGTTCGCAGGACCCCTCCGATGAGAAATCCGAAGATCCGAAGTCCGAAGGACAAGACCAGAATCCCGAAAATCCATCCGAAGACCAGAATCCCGGCGAACCCGACTCTCCGGAGGACGGAAAAGACGGCGAAGGCGAACAATCGCCGCCGCCGAGCCCCGGAGACGCCCCGCCCCAGGAGCCGGAAGCCCCCCGGGACGGCGAGCTCGAGGCCAATCCCAACCAATCCCAGCCCCAGCAAGCGGATCCGTCCAACGCCGCCGAGGCCCAGCCCCATCCCGAGACCGGCTATTCCCCCACCGAGGCCCGGCAGCTCCTCGACGCCCTCGCCGACGAAACCGAGGTGCGCCCCATCCTGCCTCCGGCGAAAAACGAGAAGTTCAAGAACTGGTAGGAGGAAGGAGCTAAGGAGTAGAGAATCTTCCCCAACCATCAGCGGAAATTAGCGACAATCAGCGGTCCCCCATCCCAAACCCAACCATCGTCCCCTTCCCCATGCCATCCCGTCTTCGGATTTCGGATATCGGACTTCGGATCTTCCTTTCCGTCCTCCTGCTCGCCGCCCCGCTCTCGGCGCAGACGCCTCCCGTCGCCTCCAGCGCGCCGACCGACGACAGCCTCACCGTGAACGTCCTCCGCGACCGCGTCGCCATCGGCGAGATCGGGCAGATCTTCATCAAAATCCGCAACGGCGAGGCCACCCTGCCCGAGCGCATCGACGCCGCGGGGCTCGAGGTGAACTTCTCGGGCCAGCAGTCCTCCACCAGCATCGTCAACGGGGTGCGAAGCTTCGAAACGACCTACTTCTACCGCTTCCGCGGCGACGAGCCCGGCACCTACACCATCCCCGAATTCGAAATCCGCATCGACGGCCAGGGCGGCGAGCGCGTCGCGAAGACCCGGCCCCTCGTCATCACCGTCGTCGAGAACGACGGCGCCGCCTCGGTCGACACCGACGCCACCAAGCCCTACTTCGGCAAGCTCGAGCTGGTTCGAGACACCTTCTACGTGAACGAGCTCGTCCCCTTCACCCTCACGGCCTATGTCCGAGGCCGCAATGCCATCCACGACATCGTCTCCGCCTCTCTGGAGCACGAGAGCTTCGTCATCAAAGGCTTCCGGGAGGTCCGCACCGACGGCGCCGAGGTCGGCAACAGCTACTATTCCTCCGCCGTGATCCCCTCCCACCTGTTCGCGCTCAAGCCCGGATCGCACCGGATCGGTCCCGCCGAGATCGCCTTGCGCACCCTCGACTCGGACCGGGGATTCGGTCTCTCCTCCTTCTTCCAGCGCACCGTGACGCGCGAGATGGTCACGAACACCGTCAACGTCACCGTCAAGCCCCTTCCCCCCGGCGCCCCCGCGAGCTTCACCGGCGGCATCGGCGCCTTCGAGCTCTCCGCCCGGCCCTCCGTCGCGACCCTGGGCGTCGGCGACCCCCTCTCGATGGAGTTCGAGATCACCGGCATCGGCAATCTCCGCACCATGGCCGCCCCCGTCCTCGCGGTTCCGCAGACCGGACTGTGGAAGACCTACGAAGCCAGCAAGGAGCTCAAGGACGAGGAGGATTCCGACGGCTTCGTCACGGGCACGGTCCGCTTCTCCCAGGTGATCATTCCCGAGGCGCGGGTCGAGGCCGTTCCCGAGTTCCAGCTTTCCTACTTCGACCCTTCGAAGGAGACCTACGTCACCCTGAAGGCCGGCCCGTTCCCCATCACCGTGACCCAGTCCGCGCCCGCCGCCGACTCCTCCGTTCCCTCCGACATCTCCTCTCCGACGGCGAGGCGGCCCGAGCCCAGCTTCTCCGACGTGCTTCACATCCGCACCGGCGAACCCCGCTGGATCGCCGTCGGCGAGCTCGGGAAAGCGGGGCCGCTCTTCTGGATCGTCCAGGCGATCGGCTCCGCCGCCTTCTGCA
>CAYMMC010000033.1:0-7472 GCA_964391125.1 uncultured Akkermansia sp. | reverse complement strand
CCGTCCTCGGCCTTGGCCTCGTGCGGTGGCTGGCGGCGCTTCGGCAACGCGGCCCGTCCTCGCCCGAGACGCCCTCCTTCTCGCGGGCGGCGAGGCGCGTGCCGCCGGCCGGATCGCCCCGTCGCGACTTCTATCGCGCCCTTGCCGAGGCCCTCGCCGCGTGGCGCCGCGAGCATCCCGACGCCCCGCCCCAGGCCGAGGAGGTTCTCCGCCGGGCGGAGGAGCGCTGCGACGCCGTGCTCTACAGCGGCCAGACCGGAACCGACTCGCCCATCGCCGCGGCCGAGGCCGAGGAGTCCATCCAGCTCCTCCGTCGTCTCAAGGCCCGCTGAAACCATGAGCAGGACATACGACAACCCGAAGGTCCCTTGGAGCGCGTCGCTCCGCGCCGCTTTGAATCCGGGCATGGATGGAGGACCGCAACCCAAGGACGCCCGCACCGCCCCTGTCCGATCAATCCGAAGCGGCGCGGAGCGACGCGCTCCAAAACTCCGCCTTCTCGCCGCGCTCCTCCTCGGCCTTCTCTCCACCCCGACCGCCAAGGCCGATCCCGGCGCCGCCACCGCCGCCTTCGCCGAGGCCAACCAGCTCTTCGAAGCCGGCGACCCCGCCGCCGCCTCGAGCGCCTACGAATCCCTCGTCGAGCAAGGCCATCTCTCCGCCGAACTCCTCTACAACCTCGGCGCCACCAAGCACCGCCTCGGCCAGAGCGGCGAAGGGGCCCTCTGGATGCGGCGGGCCCTCGTCCTCGAACCCGGCATGCCCGAAGCCGGGCAGAGCCTCGCCTTCCTCCGCTCGCATCTGGCCTTCTTCGAGTTCGCGGAACGCCCCCTCGACCGCTTCCTCGGCAGCCTGCCCCCCGCCTTCGGACCGTGGAGCGTCTCGCTCTGCGTCTGGGGCGGGCTCGTCGCCCTCGCCTCCGCCTTCCTCGTGCCCCGGCTGAGACCGAACCGCTCCGCCCTCGCCGCCCTGGGCATCGCCCTTCTCGCGGTCGCCCTCGCCGCCTTCCTCGCCTCGCGCCATCGGCGCGAACACCTCGCGGTCGAGAACTTCGCCACCGTCGTTCTGCCCGAGACCGCGGCCCTTGCCGCTCCCGCCGCGGACGCCAAACCGGTCGTCGAGCTGCCGCCCGGATCGGAGGTCCGCCTCCTGCAAGCGGCCGGCCCATGGAGCTACGTCGACATTCCCGGCGAGCTGCGCGGCTGGGTGCGCAGCGAAGCCGTCGTCCCCGTCTGGCCCATTCCCCCCGCCGCCTCCCCCGCCCCGTGAGCCCTCTCCGGGTCGGGCACGCCTGGACATCGGGCCCCGATTGCGTTTGAAATCCCCGCGATTCCCCGCACCTTCCCCCCGATGATCCATGAAACGGGCAACCGCCTCCTCGACCAACTCGAACGCCGCTTCGGCCGCCTCGCCCTGCCGAAAATCCTGCGCTGGGTCGCCGGCTTCCAACTGCTGACCTGGCTGCTCTCCCTCCTCTCGCCGGATTTCCTCGGCTGGCTCGTCTTCGACCGCGAGGCGATCCTTTCGGGGCAGGTCTGGCGTCTCTTCTCCTGGGTGATCTACCCCGCCGCCGCGAATCCCCTCTTCGTCCTCTTCGCGCTCTTCTTCCTGTTCTTCATCAACGACGGTCTCGAGTCGGAATGGGACAGCTTCCGGCTGAACGTCTACGTCTTCGCCAGCGTCGCGGCGGTCTCCCTGGCCGGCCTTCTCCCCATGGCGGCGGGGGCGGCCCCGGTGTTCAACCCGGTCTTCTACTCCTCGGTGTTCCTCGCCTTCGCGTCGCTGTTTCCGGACCAGGTCATCCATCTGTTCGGCATCATCCCGATCAAGGCGAAATGGCTGGGCTGGGCCAACGTCGCGATGCTGGGGGCGATGGTCGCGACCAGCTCCGCGCCCGTGCTGCTCGGCGCCATCGTCCTCCTCGGGCTGCTGCCCTACCTGCTGACCTTCGTTCCCGGCTTCCTCGAAACCTTCCGGAGGGAGTCGCAGGCAAGCGTGCGGCGCCACAAGTTTCAGGAGGAAATCTCGGTCGGCGACGCCTTCCACGAATGCGCCGACTGCGGAGCGACGGAAAAGACCCATCCGGGGCGCGAGTTCCGCGTCGCGGCGGACGGGAACGAGCGCTGCGACGCCTGCCGCAAGGCGGTTTGACGCGGCGCGGGACCGGGAGCGCCCGGCCTCACAGATCGACGTATTGCGACTGGTAGACCTCGGGACGGCGGTCGAGATAGATTTTCCGGACGCCGAACCCGAGGGCCACGAGGAAGCCCAGGCCCAGGGCGAGATAGATGTAGGTCCAGTCCATCGGCAGGTCGGTCCGGGCGACGATGGCCTCGGACGGCGGCGAGCTGCGGCCGTCCTCCGTCACGAGGACGACGCGGAACTCATACTGGCTCACCGGGTTCAGATTCGAGACCTTCGCCTTGACGAGGCGGTCGATGCGTTCGATGTCCACGGCGGGATAGGGCGCCCAGACGCTTTCCGGCATCCCCGTCTCGGCGTTCTGGACCATCCCGCGCACCTCCAGTTCGTAGCGCGAGGGTCCGGCGTGGCGTGGCGCGGTCCAGCCGATGACGACGGAATCGTCCTTCGCCATCAGCACCGAGAGGTCCTCGGGCCGACGCAGCGCGGGATCGACGTTCCGTTGCACCAGATCCCTCGTTGCAAAGCCCATGGGACTGAGGTTCAGCCCCGGCTCTGCCCCGGGGAAGGCCTCGCCCCACACGCCTCCGCCGGCGTTCCCCACCGCTCCGGCGGGAGGCGGGCCGGGGAGCGCCGGGGCGCCGATGTCCTGCGGCTCCGGCTCCGCCGCGACCGGGGTTCCCCCGCCGAGGCGGAAGCCCTTGGTCGGCAAGTTCGGGGCGGCCTTCGCGGCGGAGCGGGGGGCGCCCTCCGGCGCGACGACGTTGCCGAGCAGACGGATGGGAAGGGTCCGCTCGTTCCCGGAGACGCTCATCGTCACGTCGAGCGCCCCCCGGCTCGAAGCGGACGGGAAGAGGCCGATCGACAGATCGACCGACGAGAGCGGCCCGAGCTGGGGACCGGGATTGGTGAGCAGGCGGAAGGGCTCGGGCACGTGGAACTCCAGCGGCACGCCGACCCCGCCCCGGTTGGTCACCTTGATGCCGCGCTCGATGGAGCGGCCCGCCTCGACCTTTCCGAAATTGATGATCTCGGCGGAGAGCGATCCCACCACCTCCACCTCCAGCCTAGCCGGCACGACCGCCGCGATGACGCGGGCGGACTTGGCGTAGCCGTTGTCCAGGGAGAATTCGACGGTCCCGTCGAAAGGCGCGGTGTCCGTCGCGCCGAGCTTCACCGGCACCCGGGTCGCCTGGCCCGGCGCGAGCAGGTAGCCTTCGAGCAAATGGGCCTGCAGGCGCGTGCTCGCCCTCGCCTTCACGACGAGCGGCTTCTCGCCGGCGTTGGTCAGCTCGATCTCGCCGCGCCGCTCGCCGCTGCCTTCGTCGAGGAGCAGCTCGAGCGTCTCGGTCGCGACTTGGAAGGGATCGCCGCCCACGCCGACGAGCTTCGTGGTGCCCGACTTGCTGCGGCTGAAGCTGAGGAAGTAGCTGGTCTCCCCCATCAGCTCGGGCCGCAAGGCCACTTTCAGGACCCGGGCGCCGCGCGGCCCGAGGGAGAGCTTTCCGTCGGGCGGATCGAGGAGGTGCCAGGGCGGGGCGAGGAAAATCTGGCGCTCCATCGAACCGTTTCCGAGATTTCGCACCGTCAGCTCGCGGACCGCCTCGTTCCCCACCATCACCTCGCCGAAATCGAGCTGCCCGGGGGCCTGGATCTCGGTCTTGAGATCGACGAGGTCGATGTCGTAGCGGATCGCCGAGGAATAGCGCCCGCCCCGGTAGCGGACCGCGAAGGAGAAGACGTCGCTCGTCGCGCTGGAGGCCGGATCGGCCCAATAGGTCACGAGAGCCTTGTTCCGCTCGTTCGGCTTGCTGACGAGAGAGACGATCTTCCCGGCCGAAGGGAAGGTGCGGACGAGGAATTCCACGGTGGCGCCGGGCGTCTTCGCCTCGGCCCGAATCTCGAAGGTGACCTCGTGCCCTTTCAGCGCCTCGACCCGCCCGGTCACCGGCGTCGGCACGCCGATCTCGTCCTCGGTCTGGGCGCGGGGCGCCTCGGTCTTCCGGTTGAAGAGGCCGCCTCCGTCGAAGAGCTGGGCTTGCAGAGTTCCACCCGCGAGGAGGCACGGCAGCAGCAGCGCCGCCGCGAACCACCGGCCTTCGATCTGGGGGGACCGATTCATCTTCAGCTCGTTCCAATGCGTTTTCGACTCTCGGAGCGAGAATCGCAAAAGAGGGGCCAGGATACACTGGATCGGCGAATTTCCCAAGTTCATTCCAAGGGGAGGCCCCGCAGCCGTCTCCGCAGCAGATCGAGGGCGAGCCGCGAGACCCGCTGTTTGAAGCTGATCCGGTCGACCGGAAAGAAATACCGCTTCGCGAACACCGCGCCGCCTCGCGAGGCCAGGGCGACGTGGACGGTGCCGACCGGCTTTTCCTCCGAGCCCCCCCCGGGCCCGGCGATCCCGCTGACGGCGATGGCGTGGTCGGCGCCGCTCGCCTCCAGGCAGCCCGAGGCCATGGCGCGCACCACCTCGTCGCTCACCGCCCCGAAGGCCCCGAGGAGATCTTCCGCCACGCCGAGCAGGGCCGACTTCGCCTCGTTGGAATAGGTCACGTAGCCGCGGTGGAAGACCCCGCTCGATCCGGGCACGTCCGTGACCGTGCTGGCGATGAGCCCTCCGGTGCAGCTTTCCGCCGTGGACACCGTCTCGCCCCGCTCCGCCAGCAGGCCCACCACCACTTCCTCGATCGGGGTTTCGCTTTCGACCACGATCTGCATCGAGAACTCGCGCCTCACCACCAGCGAGGCCGCTTCGACGACCGCCTCCCTCCCCACGAGCCTCAGATCGACCTCGCCGAGGCGGGCACAGTAGCCGAGCTCGAGCTCGCCGAAGCCCGCCAGCAGGGGCTCGAGGACGGAGGCGAGATTCGACTCCCCCACCCCGTGAAGGCGGAAGTTCCGCCAGGCGGGCGGCGGGGCCCCCTGCCCCGCGAGCCTCGCCAGGGTCGGCTGGACGTAGCGCCCGAACATCGGCTCCAGCTCCCGCGGCGGCCCCGGCAGGAGGAAGAGATGCGGCGACCCCGCCCCCGGGTCGGCCGGCAGATACAGGCCCGGCGCGGTCCCATGCGGATTCTCCAGCACCACGGCGCCCTCCGGCACCATCGCCTGCCGGTCGTTCGAGGGATTCTGCCGCAGGCCCCGGGCGCGGAACATCCCGTGGATGGTCGCGAGCACCCCCTCGTCGAGACGGAGGGCTCGCCCCAGCATCTCCGCGACGATCTCGCGGGTGAGGTCGTCGCTGGTCGGCCCCAGTCCGCCCGTCACGAGAAGCACCTCGCAGCGGGAAAAGGCCTCGGCCAGGGCCGAGCGGATCTCCTCCCCGTCGGGGACGGTGGTCTGGCGCTGGATGCGCAGGCCGAGCTTGAAGAGTTCGCGCCCGAGATAGGCCGCATGGGTGTTCACCACCTGGCCGAGCAGCAGCTCCGTGCCCGTGTTGACGACTTCGAGGCGCATGGCGGAGAGGAAGGCGCGGGGCTCACTCCGCCGCTCCCCCTCCCGGCCCGGCGACGCCGGCGGGCGGAGTCGGGAGGAAATCGAGCGGCACGCGCGGCGCGTCGGACCAGAGATCCTCCAAGCGGTAGACGTCGCGCAGCTCCTCGTGGAAGAGGTGGACCACGACGTCGACGTAGTCGATGACGACCCAGAGGCTGCTGGCGTCGCCGTCGGCGGAGCGCGGCTGCTCGCCGATGGCCTCCTCGGTCTTGTGGCGGATGTCGCGGGCCGCCGCCTTCAGATGGGGCACCGAGGTCGCGGTGCAGATCACGAAGAAATCGGCCAGGTTCGAAATCCCGCGCAGGTCCAGCACCACGATCTCCTCGGCATGGATTTCGTCGGCGATCTTCGCGCAAGTCTTGGCAATGGTGAGGGCGTCGGTCAAAGGCGTCAAAAGCCCGGTCGGGGGCCGAGGGGAAAGTTGCCGGACTTTCCAGACTTCGCAAACGCCAATTCGCGCCTTGGGAGGCCGTCGAATCCGGGCCTTCACCCCCCCACCGCCCGAACGGCGCTTGAACTCCCCGCCGATCCCGGCGACCTTCCCCGCCGATGAAACTGCCCTCCTCACTCTGCCTCCTGTTCGCGTGCGCCCTGCTCCTCGTCGGTTGCCGCACCCTCGACTCGCGCACCCAGCGCCTGAACCTCGGCATGACCAAGGACCAGACCGTCACCCTGCTCGGCAAGGATTACAAGACCGTCGGCGCCCGGGAGACCGCCGACGCGAGCAAGGCCGAAGTGATCCGCTACGACGATCCGAAATACGGCGAGCTCCTCCTCTACTTCCGCGACAACAAGCTCGTCCAGTGGGGCGACATCCGCATCCTCGACAACATGCCGGAGTCGATCCGCTGACGCCTCCGCCGCGCGGCCCTCCATCCCGGTTGCCACGGTCCCCGCTCCGTGCTATGCGTGCCCCTTCACGCGCATGACCGGCATCGAGGACATCCAGATCATCGGCGACGAAGTGGCGATCCGCTGGCGGGACGCCACCGAGAGCTATCTCAAGATGGACCGTCTCCGCGCCCTTTCCCCCAGCGCCGAAACCGCCGGGGAGCGCGACCTGCTCGGCCAGGAGATCGGCGGGAGCGACAAGGGCCGCGACTTCTCCGGCGTCACCGTCGTCGGCTGGAGCCGGGTCGGGAACTACGCCATCCAGTTCCGCTTCTCCGACGGACACAACACCGGCATCTACGCCTACGACTACCTCCGTGAAATCGCTGAGTAGCTGCTTAGCTCTTAGCGGTTTAGCCTTTCAGCTCCTGAATTCCAGCTCCTAGCTCCTGACTTCTTCCCAATGATCCCCAACGTCCTCGCCGAACGCTACGCCACCTCCGCGATGAAGGCGGTCTGGTCTCCCAAAGGAAAAGTCCGCCTCGAACGCGAGCTCTGGATCGCGGTGATGAAGGCGCAGCGCGACCTCGGACTCGACATCCCCGCCGAGGCCATCGCCGCCTACGAGAAGGTCGTCGACCGGATCGACCTCGCCTCCATCGACGCCCGCGAGCGCGTCACCCGCCACGACGTGAAGGCCCGCATCGAGGAGTTCTGCGATCTCGCCGGACACGAGCAGGTCCACAAGGGCATGACGAGCCGCGACCTCACCGAGAACGACGAGCAGCTCCAGGTCCACCGCGCCCTCGGCGCGGTCCGCCTCGCCGCCGCCGCCGCCCTCCACCGCCTCGCCCGGCGCGCCGACGAATTCCGCGGCCTCGCCATCACCGCCCGCACCCACAACGTCGCCGCCCAGATCACCACGTACGGAAAGCGACTCGCCATGTTCGGCGAGGAGCTGCTCGACGCCGCCCGCCGGCTCGACGCGCTGATCGCGAGCTATC
>CAYMMC010000032.1:0-13228 GCA_964391125.1 uncultured Akkermansia sp. | reverse complement strand
GCCGCCCTCCGCGGGCGGCAGGCCTTCGAGCGCGGCGACCTGGAGCAGGCGCTCAAGGATTACACCAGCGCCTACGAGATCCGCTCCGAGCTCGCCGAGGACGCCGGGCCCGCCGACGACCTCCCCCTCCTCACCTCGCGGGATCTCGTCGAGATCGGCCGCATCCACGAGCTGCAGGGGCACTATGCGCAGGCCGCCGCCGCCTATTCCGAGGCGCTGGAGTGGCGCAGCCAGTTCACCGGCCCGGACGGAGTCTTCTCCCTGGCCCAGCTGAAGGAGCTCACCTCGAACTACAAGGCCCTCGCCCGGGTCCACGCCCTGGCCAAGGATGAAAAGCAGGCCGTCGCCACCCTCAACGAGATCCTTTCCATTCTCAACGCCCGCATCGAGGACGGGCTTCCCTCCGACGTGCCCGGATACGCCATCGAGGCGGTCCGGGTGCTCCAGGAGCTCGGCAACTACAGGCGCATCCTCGGCGATTCCTCCGCCGCGACCGCGACCTACCAGGAGCTCGTCGTCCTCGCCACCTCCCTGTCCACCGCCCCCCCGAGCATCGCGGAGGAGGCCAAGCTCGCCCATCTGGCCGCCCTCCGCGCCCTCGGCGCGATCCAGCTCGACCAGAGACAGCCCGAGGCCGCGCTGGTCCTCTTCCGCGAGGAGATCAAGCTCCGCGAGCAAGCCGTGAAGCTCCGCCCCTACGACGCCGAGGCCAAAGTCGGACTTGCCGAAGCCTACGATGCGGCCGCCCGCTGTCTCGATCCCTCCCACGAGCCCTCGCGCGCCCTCGCCGTCTTCTATCTCGAGCAGGCCATCTCCCTCGTCGACCAGCTCCCCGGCGAGCTGCGGAGCCGGGCCGACGTCGCCACGAAGGCCGCCGCCTACCGCGCCTCCCTGGGCCTGCTCGGAGCGAGCGCCAGGTGAGGGGGAGGGGACCGCGAGGAGGGGAATCCCCCGCACGATCCCGGCGCGTTCGAGGTGGAGAAAGCGGTGGCCCCCCGCGACGATCGCCTGATACATTGACCGCCATGAAACGCGCTCTCCTGATCCATTGTCTCGCCTTTTCCGCCTTCGTCGCCGCGCAGGCCTCGCCCGATCCGGTTCCCGAGGGCTTCCGCTCGCTCTTCAACGGCAAGGACCTCGCCGGCTGGACCGTGCCCGAAGGCGACAACGGCCATTGGAAGGTGCTCGACGGCGTCATCGACTACGACGCCCAATCCGAGGCCGAGGGCGACAAGAACCTCTGGACCGAGGAGGAGTTCGGCGACTTCGAGCTGCGCCTCGACTGGCGCATCAAGGAGACGACCGGCTTCTACGACGTGCCCTACGTCCTCCCCGACGGCAGCACGGTGAAGGGGCCCGACGGCAAGAACCTCACCCATCCCATCCGCAACGCCGACTCCGGCATCTACCTGCGTGGCGCGTCGAAATACCAGCTCAACATCTGGTGCTGGCCCATCGGCTCGGGCGAGGTCTACGGCATCCGCAACAACGAGTCGCTGCCCCAGGAGATCCGCGCCGGCGTCACGCCGAAGCTCAACGCCGACCATCCCGTGGGGCATTGGAACACCTTCGTCATCACGATGAAGGGCGACCGTCTCACCGTCGTGCTGAACGACCACGTCATCATCGAGAACGCCCTCCTGCCCGAGGTGCCGGAGAAGGGCCGCATCGCCCTCCAGCACCACGGCGGCAAGAAGCCCGACGGCACCTGGTCGCCCGCCTCGAGCTTGGTGCAGTTCCGCAACGTCTTCATCAAGGCGCTTTGATCCGAAGAACGCGCCAGCGCCTGTAGCCGCGTCCATTGGGCGCGGGGCGGACGTCCTGCCGACGCTCAGGCGAGGTCGATGACCTCACCTACAAGGTTGCTCCGATCCCCCCGAAAATTCGCTTATTCCCGTGCTATTCAGGACAGGACCAAGATGAAAACCATCCTCGTCCTTCTCTCCGCCCTCGCTTTCGGAGCCGCCCTCCGCTCCCAGGACGACGCGCCGTCGCCGGGGCATTCCAACCACGGCGAGGTCTTCAACGAAGGTCCTCGCCAGGCCGCCGTCCTCATCCGCGGCACCGGCGAGGTCCATCTCGCCGTGACGACGGCCTCGGAGGAGGCTCGCCGGTTCTTCGACCAGGGCGTGGGGCAGCTCCACGGCTACTGGTTCTTCGAGGCCGAACGCAGCTTCCGCCAGGCCGCCGCGCTCGATCCCGATTGCGCCATGGCCTACTGGGGCATGGCGATGGCGAACTTCAAGAACGACACGCGCGGGAAGAAGTTCATCGACGAAGCCGTGGCGAGGAGGGGCAAGGCCTCGGATCGCGAAACGCTCTGGATCGACGGGCTCGCCGCCTACTTCAAGGATCCCAAGGCCGACGCGAAGAAGCGGCTGCGCGACTACGTGCGCTCGCTCGAGAAGATCCTCCTCGCCCATCCCGACGAAGTCGAGGCCGAGGCCTTTCTCCTGCACCAGGTCTTCTACAACAGCGGCAAGGACCTCCCCGTCTCCAGCCACTACGCGATGAACCTGCTCGCCGAGAAGATCCTGACGAAACATCCGAAGCACCCCGCGAACCATTTCCAGATCCACCTCTGGGACAAGACCGAGCCCGAACGCGCCCTCGCCGCCGCGGCGAACTGCGGTCCCGCCGCGCCCGCCATCGCCCACATGTGGCACATGCCCGGCCACATCTATTCGGGACTGAAGCGCCATGCCGACGCCGCCTGGCATCAGGAGGCCTCGGCCCGGGTCGATCACGCCCACATGATGCGCCACCACGTCGTGCCGGACCAGATCCACAACTTCGCCCACAACAACGAGTGGTGGATCCGCAATCTCAACCACCTCGGGCAGTTCCGCCGTTCCGTCGCCCTGGCGAAGAACATGATCTCGCTGCCCCGTCTCGCCAAGTTCAAGAAGCTGGACGGCGAGGACGTCTACGACCCCGACCGGAGCAGTTGGCAATACGGTCGGCAGCGGCTCCGCGACAGCCTCGTGCGCTTCGAGGCCTGGGAGGAGCTGATCGCTCTCTCCGGCGATGGCACGGACAAGGCCGCCCTTCTCCATCCCGACGGACAGTCCATCACCGATGTCGAGCATCACCGCTACGTCGGCCTCGCGAAGTTCGAGAGCGGCGACCTCTCCGGCGGCCATGGCCACCTCGCCGAGCTGGAAAAGCGCCTTTCCGAGAAGCAGGCCGAACGGGACAAGGCCGTCGCCGACGCGGAGAAGAAGGCGACCGAGTCGAAGAAGGACGCCAAAGCCATCGGGGAGTCGAAGAAAGCGGCGGCGAAGACCTTCGAGAAAGCCGTCTCCGAACTCGAAAACCCGGTCAACGAGCTGCGGGTCTGCGCCGCCCTCTGCGCCGACCCGCCCGACACGGAGAACGCCCGCGAGCTGCTGCCGAAGCTGAAAGACCTCGCGAAGTGGCGTCATGCCCAGCTCTGGCAGCGTGCCGGGGGAGGGGAGGAGGCGATCAAGCTCGCGGGCGAGGCCGTGTCCGGCGGCAAGAACGAGGTCCTGCCCCTCGCCGCCCAGGTCCGCATCCTCCACGCCAATGGGCGGAAGGACGGGGCCAGGGCCGCCTTCGCCGAACTGCGCACCGTGGCCCATCTCGCCGACGAGGACCTCGCCGCCTTCGCCCCGCTCGCCTCCATCGCGCGGGAGTTCGGCTTTCCCGACAGATGGCGGCTCGCTCCCGAGACGCCCGGGGACATCGGCGAGCGGCCCGGACTCGACAGCCTGGGGCCCGCGTTCTGGAGTCCGCCCCCCGCTCCGCCCCTCTCCTTGCCCGATGCCGAAAACCGGGAGACCCCGCTCTTCGTCCCGCGGGGGCGTCCCCGGCTCGTGATCTTCTACCTTGGGAAGGGCTGCTCGCACTGCATGGAGCAGCTCAACGCCTTCGCTCCGCTGGCCTCGCGCTACGCCGAAGCCGGGATCGACCTCGTCGCGGTCGGGACCGATACGCCCGAAGGCTTGAAGGGGACTGTCGCCGAGGGCGAAGGGGGCGACGCCGCGTTTCCCTTCCCCCTGCTCTCCGACGCCACCCTCGACGCCTTCAAGGCCTTCCGCGCCTACGACGACTTCGAGGGGATGCCGCTGCACGGCACCTTCCTGATCGACTCCGAGGGAGGCATCCGCTGGCAGGAGACCGGCTACGAACCCTTCATGCGCGCGGAGTGGCTCCTGGAGGAATGCCGACGCCTGCTGGCGGCGGACGAAGCCGTCGCGTCCGACGGCGCGGTTGCAGTTTCCCCCCGCCGGCACTAGACTTCCAGCCGATGAGCGGCGAATCCAAGCGGGTCGAACACCCCCTGAGGGAATGCACGGCTTCGGGCTTGCGCAGAACGCCGGCCCTGGAGGCCTGCCTGCGCGTCCTCGCCTCGGCGGACCAGCCCGTGACCCTGCAGCAGATCGCGACGGACAAGGCCTTCGGCGTCTCCTGCGATCCGGCCACCATCTACCGCCTCGTCACCCGCCTGGAGGAGCGCCGCATCGTGCGCCGCATCGGCTTCCACAGCCGCGCCGCGCACTACTGTCTCCGCGAAAGCAGCCACCAGGACTACCTGGTCTGCCGAGACTGCGGCAACGTCGAGGTCCTCGACATCGCCTGCCCGGTCGAGCATCTCGAGAAGCAGATCGCCGAGGAGAGCGGCTTCTCCGACATCGAGCACGAGCTCGAGTTCTACGGTCGCTGCCTCGTCTGCCAGGCTTGAGGAGGGCCGCTCGGCCGACGGCCGGCCGGGAGCCCCGCTAGCCCTTCAGCGAGGCGAGATAGGCGACGAGGTCGATGAATTGCTGATCCGTCAGGCTGGCGGTGAGGCCCGGGGGCATCAGGGTGGGGATGGCCTCGCGGCTGACGATGTCCTTCTTCGTCAAGGGCTTGATCCAAGGCGTCGCCGCGTCTCGATACCAGACGATGTCCTCGCTTTCGCGCTCGATGTAGCCGGTGATGGAGGCGCCCTTCGCGGTGGCGAAGGCGATGGCCTGGTAGCCCTCCTTGATCTGGCGGTCGGGCCAGAGGAGGGATTCGACGATCTGGTCGAGCGGCATCCCGGCGCCGACGCCGTTGAGGGAGGGGCCGATGACGCCGCCCTTGTCGCCGATCTGGTGGCAGGCGACGCAGGCGAGCTGGGCCATCTGGTAGACCTCGGCGCCCTTCGCCGCGTCGCCCTTGCCCTCGCGGACTGCGGCGACGACGGCGGCGACGCGGGCGGGGTCGTAGTCCGGTGCGCCGCCTTGGCGTCCGACGGCGTGGTTGAGCAGCGGGGTCAGCTTCGCGTCGGTGCGTCCGAGGCGGTTCATGGCGGTGAGGACCTCCTGCGCGATGGCGGCGTCGGGGGGCGTCCCGGCTTCGAAGGCGGCGGCGAGGGCGGCGGGGCCGCCGGGGCGCGAGAGGAGGGGCGGCAGCAAGACGAGAGCGCCGGAACGGTCCTCCGTCAGCAGGGCGGCCACGGTGCGGGCGGCGCTTTCGCGGTCGGCGATGGAGAGGGCTTCGAGGGCGGCGCGGCGGAGATCGGCGGGTGATTCGGCATCGGCGACGAGAGCGCACAAGGGCTCCGACGCCTCGCGCCCGCGAATCTGGGCGAAGGCGACGAGCGCGGCGGAGCGCAGCGCGGGCGGCGTGTCCGGGGCGAAGGCGGATGCCTCGATGGCGGGGAGCAGGGCCGGGGTTTTCCAAAGCCCGGCGAGGCGGGCGGCGGCGGTCCTCAGGGTGGGATCGTCGGAGGCGAGGAGATCGCCCAGCGGGGATTCGACCGGAGCCCGCGGACGAACTCCCCGGCTCTTCGCGGCTTCGCCGAGAGCGTCGAGTAAATCTGCGTCGTTGCTGCGGGCGGCGTGGGCGAGGACGCGGTCGAGGTCTTCGGAGTTTCCGAGCCGGGCGAGCACGGCGAGGATTCGCTTGGGATCATCGTCCACGAGGCCGGTCAACAGCGCCCCCCGCGCGAGCCCGGCGGAGATTTCGCCGCCGTAGGTCTCCAGGACAAAGGCGAGATGGTCGGCTTTTGCGAAGCTCGTCCTGCCCTCGCGCAGCGCCGGGAGCCAGTGCTCCTCCAGCGCGAAGACGGCCTGCGCCAGCGAATACTCGACGAAGCGGTCCGGCCCCGCGTCGAGGGCGGAGAGGGCGAGCTTCAGCGATTCCGCGCCAGGCCGGTTGGCGCAGGCGATCACGGCTTCGAGGCGCGGGCGGGGATGGGGGTCGGCGAGGAGTTTTTCGAGTCGTTTCTCCGCGTCGGGGAAGGGTTCGGCGCTGCGGGCGAGGATGCGTCCGACGACGGCGCGGACGCGGGCCTCGTCCGATGCCTGCAAACGATCCAGCAAGGCGGCATCGACCGCGCCGAACGATTCGATCACGCCCGCCGCCTCGACGAGGGCGACGCCTTCCCCCGCATCGAGATCCGCGACCCACTCCCGCAGCGCCGACACGACCGCCTCGGGCTCGGCATGGTCGCTCAGCATTCGCCGCGCCTGCTCGCGGGGCCAGCGCTCGGGGTTGCGGAGCTGCTCGACGAGTTCGCCCAGGTCCATTTTCGGGAGGTCGGGACGTTTCGCCGGAGCGCGTCCTTTCGCGGCGAGCCGCCAGATGCGCCCGCGCACGTAGTCGCGGTCGGGATGGCGCAGGGAGACCTGGTAGTGGTTGATGATGGGATTGAACCAGTCGGCGACGTAGAGGGCGCCGTCGGGCCCCTGGCGGATGTCCACGGGGCGGAAGCTCTCGTGCCCGCCGTAGATCAACTGCACCGGCGGCGAGGCGGCGAAGCCGGCCCCCTCCTCGACCATCGGGATGGCCGAGACCTCGCGGGCGAAGTAGCCGGCGATGATGGCGTGGTCCTGGATCCAGTCCGGCAGATGCGAGGAGTCGGCGATGTCCACGCCCATGCTCTTGCCCGGCGTCTGGCCGACCTGGGCGAACTGCATCAGCTCGCGCGGATGGGTCGTGGGGACGAGGCCCGGGGTGGCGAAGCAGAGGTGCGGTCCGTTGCTTTTCACGAAGAGGGCGCCCCAGCGGTCGAGGGCGATGCCGCAGGGGTTCTGGCTCGTCATCGAGGGGAAGCCGTAGGGATCGAGCCGCGTCAGCCGGGGGTCGAAGCGCCAGAAGCCGGCGGTGTCGCCGCGGGCCACGCCCCAGGGGGTCTCGACCTGCGAGAAGGCGTGGAGCCCCTGGCTGAAATACAGGAAGCCGCCCGCGTCGAAGACGAGGTTGCTGATGTTCTGGTGGGTGTCGCCGGTGCCGAAGCCGGAGAGGACGACGCGGCGCTCGTCGGCGCGTCCGTCGCCGTCGGTGTCGCGGAGGAAGAGCAGCTCGGTGTCGGCGGCGATCCAGACGCCGCCGTGGCCGAGGGCGAAGCCCATGGGCATGTTGAGCCCGTCGGCGAAGAGGGTCGACCGGTCGGCCCGACCGTCTCCGTCCGTGTCCTCGAGGACGAAGAGCTTGTCGTCGGGCGTCTCGCCGGGCTTGACCTGGGCGTAGGCGGCGGTGCAGAGCACCCAGAGCCGCCCGCTGGGGTCCCAGTGGATCGCGACGGGATTGGCGATGCCGAGCGATTCGTCGGCGTAGAGGCTGGTCTCGAAGTCGGGATGGACGACGAAGGAGGCCTGTTCGGCCTCGGTCGAGGGATCGGAGGTCGGCGCCTTGTCGGGGCTGACGGCGGAGACGCCGATTCCGGGGAGCGCGAGGAGGAGGGAGGCGACGGAAGGCAGGCGGGTGCGGAGGTTCATCGGGCGGTCTCCTTTGCGTATCGTTGGATGTCGGTCTCGCTCTGCGCGATCAGGTCGGGGAGAGCGTCGATCTCGCGGACGAACCAGCGCTCCTCGCGCTTCTCCACGTCGCGGGAGGCGGGGACGTGCTGGCGGTCGCCGAAGAGGAAGGCCCAGTTCGTGGGGCGGTAGTATTGCTGCCAGAGCCGGTTCTTCCGGTCGATGGCGTCGAGCAGGGCCGGGGCGGCCTCGTCCAAACGCGGAAAGGCGCCGGAGTCGGAAGACGAGACGAGCCACCTCAGCGCTTCGTAAGCGAAGGCACGATGGCCCGCTTCGTTGAGATGGACGCCGTTGTCGGACATCCCGGCGTTCCATTCGGCGGAGGCGGCGGCGCGGAGGAAGCGCAGTCCGCGCTCCTCCGCCAGTGCGCCGATCGCCTCGGCGTAGCGGGCGAGGACGGCGTTGCGGTCGGCCGAGAGCTCCGCGGCGGGGCCGCTGTGGAAGAAGGGCGTCGGCTCGACGAGCACGATCCGCCCCGTCAGCGTGGACAACTCGTCGAGCAGCGCCCCGTAGGCGGCGACGAAGTCGGGAAGTCTCCCGGCGCCCTCCAGCGACTCCATTTTCCCGAAGCAGACGAAGACGATGCCCGGCTCGGTGCGCTCGCGGTGGTCGGGGATGCTGCCGGGTTGGGAGTCGCCCTTCTTGGTGTAGTAATGCAGGGGCCGCGCCTGGTGGAAGACGGTGTCGCCCTGCCAGGCGAGATTGCGCCAGCGCAGGCCCAGATCCGGCCAGGCGAGATGGAATCCGGCCTCGAGAAGGCCGTGGCGGTCGAGATCGAAGGTCTCGGTGCCGCCGATCCAGGCGAGGGTCTCGCCGGGGCGCGGCTCGAAGCGCCCCTCGGGAAAGGGCGGGACGGGCGTCGCCGCCTCGGCGAAGCTGCGGCGCAGCACCGGCAGCTCGCCCTCCTGGGCGGAGGCACCGGAACCGACCCCGACCAGGCCGAGGACCAGGCCGAAACGTAGGGCGCGGGGAATCATCGCCCACTATGGCCGGAGGGCGGGGGCTCTGGCAAGAGCGCGATAATGCACCGCGCCGCCGTTTGCCATCTCCGGGACTGCGGCGTGGACATCGGGGGGGCGGGATGGTATGGATGCAGGCCCGTTTGGAGACCGGGAGACCGCTCGTCCGATGAACCGTCGCTTCGCCTTCGCCTCTCTTGCGCTGCGCTTCGCCGCGCCGCTCCTGATCGCGTCGGCGGCGCCGGCCCCCGCCTACGAAGCGCCGGATTTCGCGTCCGAGCTCTTTTCGGCCGACGGGATCTTCCTCGCGCCGGAGGAGCGGTCGGCCTTGATCGAGGCGCTCGTCGCCCGGGCGTCGAACTTCCCCGACCACCAGCGCATCGACGACGGTCTGCGCGAAAAGGCCCTCGCCCTGGCCCTTCGTCTCGCCCCCCTCGACCCTGGCGCCCGCGCCGCCCATCGGGACCTGCTCGCGGGCGCACGGCCGCGGGCGTCGCCCTCCTTCGACGACCCCGGCGAGGTGTCGGAGACGCTCTGGAACCTCGGCCAGCGCTTGCTCGGGACGCCCCTGGATCCCGAGGAAGGACGCCTCGCCCCCTTCCTCCTCGAACTGTCGCTGCTCGCCCATCCTCAGCCTCCCGACGAAAGGCTCGTCGAATTCGCGGCGCGGTGCGACGGCAAGGCGCCCGTCTGGGGGGCGGTCTCGACGCCGGAGAACGACGCCCATCCGTCGACGACCCGCGCCCGCGATCTCTTCGGGCTGGCCCGCTCGCTGCTGGCGGCATCGGAAGAAGCCGCGAAGCGTCCCGCAGCGGCGCCCCCCGGCCCCGATCCCGAGCCAGCGCCACGGCCGGAGCCAGCGCCGATGGCGTCCGAGCCCACCGTCGAGGCGCTGGTCGCCTCGCTTGCGACGGTCAGAATGGTCGAGTTCGCCGATCCCGCGGCGCCGACCGACCCCGAAGCGGTCGCCGGCACCGCCGTGCTGACGATCCGCGCCCCGAGGGGGCGGGACGAGCGGGAGCTCCTCGTCGCGCGCGGCGAGGGCGCCGCCTTCTTTCCCCTGGTCTCCTCGCGGGAGGGGATCCCGATGGAGAATCCCGAGCTTCCCGAAACGGCGGCGGCCGGCCGGTCCTGGATGTGGCCGGAGGGACGGGTCGGCGAAGTGCGCTTCGACGCCGCCTCGCCCCTGCCGGGGCCCCTCCGCTTTCTCCGGACCTCCGCCGCGCTGCCCGTCCTGATCCTGATGGAAAGCGCCCTCGGGAGCAAGCCGGTCAACGGCGACTTCGTCCTCCTCGGCGATTTGGACCCGGTCTCCATGCAGGCCGGGCTCGGCGACGCCCCCGTCTCCCTCGTCGAGAAAGGCGCGATGTTCGGCCGACCCTATCTGCTGGCGCCGGAGACCCTCCTGGAGCCCCTCGTCGAGTTCCTGCAGCGTTCCGATCGCGTGGAGATGCTCTTCGGCAGCGAGCTCGTCTCCTACGCCGATCCCGCCGACGCCGTGTCGCGCATGACCTCGCCGACGGATCCCGCCCTGCTCGCCGCGAGCGCCGCCTTCGACGAGATCGAAGCCGCCTCCGCCCGTCTCCCCCTGCCCGAGCTGGCCCGAAACCCCTCGGCGCAGGAGCGGCTGCGCAACCTGATCGCCGCCTTCCCCCGGCATCTCTCCGCCCGCGCCATGCTGGAATACGGAACGCGTCCCGTCAGCGAGGAGATCCGCGTCCGGCAGTTCGCCGACAAGCTTCACGAGATCGCCGCCCCCTTCCTCGTTCTGGAGGACGCCGCCGATCCCTACTTCGAACGCCCCCTCGCCGACCTTTTCTCCGAATCGGACACGCAGTTCCTGCGGATGCGCTCCGAGACGCTGCCGCAGGCCAGAAACCTGCTAGGCTCCGCCGAGGATCTCGTCGCGGCGGCGAAGCTCTACCTCCAGATCACCAATCGGGACACCTCGATCGCGAATCAACGGCTCCGCGAGACGAGGGCGGCGATCGAAGCGTATCGGGGAGAGCGCCGGCGGCTCGGCCTTTCCGACGATGCGCCGTAGTTTCGGTCGCATGGAGGCGCTTGCGGGAAGCGGGGAAAGGACCAGCACTGCGAAAGCTGGATGCGGTCGTTCTTTGGATCGAAGCGTTTCATTGCGTCTTCCGCGGTCGGGTTCAATCAGAGCGGTTGGATCATCCTCCGCCAGAGCGGATCGAGGCGCAGGGTGACGAGCTGCATCGCCAGCTCCGCGTCGGGGGTGCCCTCGTATTCGCGGAGGGCCTGCTCGGCGGCGTAGATCATGGCGAGCTCGCGGTCGTTCATGCCGATGACGTCGATCCTCCCCCGGATCACGGCGGGGCTGAACCCGAAGCTGGCGAAGAGCGAGGGGTCGAAGGGCTCGGAGCCGTGCGAGAAGGCCGCGATCTTCTCGTGGCGGTTCGAGGCGAGCGACTGTTGCAGCAGGTTGTTCCAAAAGTAGACGTTGCGGGGCGATTCGAAACCGACGAGGACGGAATGGCCGCGTGCGTTCCAGCGCAGGCAGACGGTGCGGCTGCTGGGATAGCGCTCCTCCTGCTGGCCCAGGGCGGGATGCTTCCTGCCGACCTCGAGAATGAAGCGCCCGATCCGCTCGAGGTCCAGAGCCAGCCCCTGCGACGAAAGCAGCTCGACTTCGCGCTGGGCCACGGCCCGATCGAAGGAGGCGCGCGTCAGCGGCGGAGCGGCGGGCGGCGCCTCCGGGGGAGCGGCCAGCGGAGGCATGTCCGAGAAGAAGGAGCTCGGGATGGGGACCCGGTCCTGCACGGACGGGAAGGGCATCGCCGCCGCAGGCGCGGGCTTGGCGGCTTCGGGCGCGGCCGCAGAGGCGACCAAGGGTTCGGACACTTGCGACGGGGCGGTCTTCCCGTCGAAGCCATGTCCCGCCGCTTCGCTGACGACGGTCTTGCCGGTGCCGCGGATGTCGTTGATGATGGAGTCGATCCCCGCGAGATCGACGTCCCGTGCCTGCGGAGGCGGCGGCGAAGTCTGGGCGGAGACCGACGGGACCGGCCGGGGAGGAGGCGTTTCGCCGGGCGGCGGAGCGGACGGTTCCTCCCTGGGCGGGGCGGCGGGGAAGCTCTCCTGGGGGGCGCGCTCGGGGAAGCCGTCGGCGGCGGAGGACCGATCGCATTCGCCGTCGGGATTTTCCAAATAGAGGCTTGCTTCGCGCATCCAGAGTTCGCGGGCTTGGCGGAGCACCCTGCGGGGGGAGAGCGGCGTCTCCTCCTCGCTCCAGCGAAACTCCTCGGAGGCGCGTTTCGCGAAACAGGCGGAGGCGGCTTCGGAGAACCGCGTGCGCTGGAGCCGGAAGCGCACCAGATCCATCGCCGCTTCGGCGCCGATGGAGTGGAGGCGCAGCGGCTCCCCGTCGAGGCGGTCGCGCCAAGCCGACGGCAGGGCCCCGGCGAAGACGGAGGACCAGATGTCGTCGTTCAGGCAGACGAGAGCGACGCTGCGCGGCACCTTTTCGCGGATGCCGTTGACGATCTCCGCGATCTCCATTCCGGCGGTGTCGGAGCGGTGGAAGCCGTCGAGTCCGTCGGCGACGATCAGGACGGGACGGTGCAGCGTCGCGATGCGGAGCAATTGGAGCAGCCGCTCCCGCGCCTCTCCGTTGGACAGGCCGCGGAGCCGGTCGAGCGCACCGCCCTCCCGGAGGTTGAGGTCGACGAAGACCCGGGTCCAAAAGGCGAGCTCCACCTTGCCCATCCCGAGCCGCTTGGTGAGCTCCGCGTCGGCGCCTTGGGCGAGATCGGAGGCGCGCCGATCCAGCCAGGGGAGCAGCTTGGAGTCGGACTGCGGGGAGAGGAGGGAGGTGTATTCCGCCTCGATCCGCCTCGGCTCCTCCGGGCAGTCCCGCCGCTTCACCGCTCCGCTTGCGAGGGCGCCGAGGAGGAGGCGGGCCAGGTAGAAGCGCGAGAGCTCCTCCAGCAACGACATGGGGAGCTGGCGCGAGCGGGTCAGCGTCGCGAGTTGGCGCAGGATCGACGACAGCGCCACCGGCCACGTCGCGGGGCGCGAGCGGTCGAAGGGCAGAAACAGGGTCGGGGCCACCGTGCGGAGCTGGTCGCGGATCCGGGCGACGAGGTGGCTTTTGCCATAGCCGGCTTCGGAGGCGGTCATCAGAAAGACCCGCCCAAGGCCGGGGTCCGAGGGGCGGCCGCCGTGGAGCAGGAGGGACTCGACGGACTCGCGGATTTTCACGAAGACCTCGTGGTGGACGCGCCCCGCCCCCGGAAGATTGGAGGGCTGGTCCACGAAGAGATCCTCGAGGAATGGGTTGGCGGCCGGGTCATCCATGGATGGGGAAGAGGTGAAATCTCGCATGGCACGAATGGCAGAAGCGGCTTCCATTTTCAAATATAATTTCCAAAATTGCAAGATTTAATAGTTTTGAGACGATAAAATGCAAGGCGTCATCCAGGAAACGGGAGAAGGGAAAGGGGGGCTCCCCTTCGAATCGCCCGGAGGGGATGCCGGTTGTAAGGCGCCTCAGCATCT
>CAYMMC010000031.1:0-13295 GCA_964391125.1 uncultured Akkermansia sp. | reverse complement strand
CATGAAGTAGTTGCCCTGCTTGTGCGCGCCCTGGGTCGAGCTCATCGAGCGCACCACCGCGAGCCGGTCGGCTCGCTCGGCGAGGAGGGGCAGGTTGTCGGAGACTTTCAGGCCGTCGACCGGGGTGTCGAGGCGGCGGGTCGGCCCCATCACCTCCGGGTCCGTCTTCGGGTCGAAGGTGTCGAGGTGGGACATGCCGCCGTCCATGTAGAGGTAGACGACGCGCTTCGCGGTGGCGGCCTGTTTCAAGGTCGAGGTGCCGGTCCCGGCGGCGGTGGCGAAATCGGGAAGGGCGGCGAGGGCGCTGACGCCGAGGAAGGACTTCGCGGCGCGGTGGACGAAATGGCGGCGGGAGAGATCGGAGTTCGGGTTCATGGCCGGGAAGGTGGAAGGTGTGGGACGCTCGGGATTCCGAGCGCGAGGCCTACTGGATGAAGAGGAACTGGCGGGTGTTGAGCAAGGTCCAGACGATGCCGGGGACGGTGCCGGACTCGGGGTCGGCGGCCCAGGCTTCGCGGAAGATGGCCTTCTCCTCCTTCGTGGGCAGGCGGCTGAGCATGGTCAGGTAGATCGTGTCGAGGCGTTCGCCGAAACGCCTGCCCCGTAGCTCGCGGAGGTCGCGCATGAGGACGGAGTAGCGGTTCGTCACTGCGGAGAGCGCGGGGCCGTTGAGCATGGCGAGGGCTTGGGTGATGGAGGCTTCGTCGTTGGCGTTTTCGACGAGCTCGCGGTCGCTTTGTCCGAACTCCCGCAGGAAGTGCCCGGCGGGCGCGGGCTGGACCAGCTCGGAGGCCCGCCGCATGCGCCCCCGGACGGCCCGGTCGAATTGGCGGTAGGCGATTCTGGCCTCCCGGTTGGCGACGTTCCATTCCGCGTGCTCGACGGCCCGGCGCTCGGCCTGTTCGGCGCGGAGCGCTTCGGCCCGCTCGGTGAAGAGCGCATCGACCAGGGGCTTCACGAGGCCCCGGGGCTCTTCCCCGAGCATCTCGTCCAGGCCTTCGTCGAACCCGCGCTCGTCGGCGGACAGGATCTCCGCCAGTTGCGCCATGAGGTCCTCCTGCGGCAGGGGGGCGCCGTCCGTTCCGGCCTCGGCGGCCAGGGCGGCGGGCTTCGCCTGCGGGCGGCCAGCGAGTTGGTCGAGCTTGCGCTCCAGGCCGTCCCGGTAGACGACCTCCTCGACGAGGGCGGCGAGCTCCCGCCGGACGGCGCGCGCCTCCGCGACGGCCCGCTTGACGAGCTCGGCGTCCCCTGCCGCCCGCGCCTCCGCGACCTTCGCCTGGGCGGCCTCGATGCGCTCGGAGAGCTCGCGTTGGATCTCCACCACTTTGCGCAAGTTTCCGAGGAACTGGGAGGGCGTCTGGTCCTGGATGGACTCGGCGACGAGCTGGACTTCCGCGAGCCTTCGCTCGGCGTAGAGGTCGCGGGCGGCGTCGGGCCGGTCGGGATCGGCCACCGTCATGGCGACGAGGGAGTCCCAGATCTGCTCGGCGCTCATGCGGCGCAGGACGGGACCGGCAAAGTGGTAGGGCGCTCCCGGCACGGGCTCCTCCGGGGACGCCTCGCGCTGGTAGGCATCCGTCTTGAAGAGGATGCTCTGGAAGGCCTGGAGATCGTAGCCGAGGGAGACCATGAGCTGTTCGAGATAGTCGAGCAGGGCGGGGTTCGAGGCGGCGACGTTCTCCCGGTAGTCGTCCACCGGCTCGACGAGGCCGACGCCGAAGGCGCGTTTCCAAAGGCGGTTGGCGATCACCTTGGCGAAGCGGGGGTTCTCCGGCGCGGTCAGCCATGCGGCGAAGGCATGGATGGGGTGCTCGTCGCCCTCGGGAGCGACGGTGTCCCCGAACAGGGTCAGGGGCCGGACCACGGACAGGGGGTTGGCGTCGTCGTATTGATAGTCGCGAGGCAGGCGCAGGACGCGGTCGGTGGCCTCGACCCGGTTGTAGCGGACGGGAAAGAAAATCTCCGAGGCGGCCTTTCTCAAGGCGCCCAGCTCGCCGGCGTAGCGGTTCGCCGCGCCAGGACCGCGACCTTTCCCCCTGGCCCCGGCGTCCCCGCGCCGATCCCGGAGCAGATCGAAGGCCGCCTGCTGCACGGGGTGCCCGTTCCTGCCGCTCATCCCGTAGGTGTAGGCGGCGAGGTGGTAGTAGTCCATCTGCGTCCACGAATCGAAGGGATGGTTGTGGCATTGGGCGCAGACGATCTGGGTGCCGAGAAAGACCTGCGCCGTGATCGCGAGATTGTCGAGCGACATGTTGTAGTCGCGCAGGTAGTAGCCGATGGCGGGGTTCTCCCAACTGTTCCCCGAGGCGGTGACGAGGTCGCGGACGATCTCGTCGTAGGGGCGGTTCTCGCGGATCGCGGTCTTGATCCAACGCTCGTAGGCGAGCCCCGCGCCGACGCTCTGGCCGTTGCCGGAGATCGCGGTGCGCATGCGGAGGAGGTCGGCGAACCAGTTGTAGGTGTGGGAGACGTAGCCGTCCGTGCCGACGAGGGCGTCGACGAGGGCGGCGCGCTTCTCGGGATCCTCCGACTCGAGGAAGGCGAGGGTCTCGGCCTTGGTCGGGACGCGTCCGATCAGATCGAGGTGGGCCCGTCGGACGAAGGTCCCGTCGTCGGCGTCGGCGTTGGGCTCGAGGCCCGCCGTGCGCAGCCCGTCGAGGACGAGCTCGTCGATGTGCGCGGCGGCGGCGCGTTCGTCGGCCCGGAGGGCGGGGAGGGCGGGGAGGGCGGCGGCGAAGAAAAGCGCCGCGCAGGCGGCGCGTCGGACGGCGGTGCTCATGGCGGAGAGAAAGACGCCCGATGAGACCCCGGCGCGGGCGGGAGGTTTCCCCGTCCGTTCACTTTTTCAGCTCGGCGAAGATCAGCCGGCCCGCGCTGGTCTGCACCGCCCCGGCGACGACGACGTTCCGAAGGGTGCCGATGTGGCGCTTGGCGTGGTTGACCACGATCATGGTTCCGTCGGGCAGGTAGCCGACGGCCTGGTGGTCGTCGCGCCCCTCCTTGACGAGTTCGAGGGCGAGCTCGTCGCCGGTCGAGACGATGGGCTTCAGGGCGAGGGCGAGCTCGTTGAGGTTCAGCACCGAGAGGCCCTTGAGCCGGGCGACGCGACCGAGGTTGGCGTCGTTGGTGAGGATCCGGGCCGCCATCAGGTCGGCAAGCTGGACCATCTTCGCGTCGAAGGAGAGGCCGTTTTCGAAAGTCTCGTCCCGGATCGCGATCTCCGCCGTTCCCGAGGCCTTCATCGCGTTGAGCGTGTCGAGCCCCCGCCGTCCGCGCGAACGCTTCACCTCGTCGAAGGAGTCGGCCATCTTCTGAAGCTCCTCCAGCACGAAGCGCGGCACGACCAGCGAGCCGCCGAGAAAGCCCGCCTCGCAGATCCCGGGGATGCGGCCGTCGATGATGATGTTCGTGTCCAGCAGCGTGGGCAGGTCCTGCAGGGCGTCCTGCCGGAAGCGCACGTAGGGGATGAGCAGGGAGAACTCCTCGCGCTTGCTCCGCAGCGCCAGCATCACCCCGATGAAGCCGAAGCCGAGGAAGATGGCGAGGTTGAAGATGCTGCCCGCGAGGGGGAACTGCTCCACCCAGCCCGCTTCGAAGAAGATCCGCGTCACCAGCCAGGCGCAGAGCAGGCCGATGAGCAGGCCGAAGGTGCCGTGGGAGAAGGCGCGGAGGGTGAGGTGCCGCAGCATGACGTCGAGCACGATCACGACCGAGGCGAACCCGAGGCCGACGATGGCCCCGAACCACCAGATGTGCGTCGCTTCGCCCATCGCCACGACCGCTCCGATGAACCCCGCGAGGAGCAGGAAGAACATGCGGATGACGTTGAGGAGGGCGGCGGTGCTCATCGGTGAAGCCCGCACTATATCACCCGGCGCTGCGCCCCGCCATCCATTTGCCGCGGCGCGTCCGGTCGAGGAAGGGCAGGCCTGCGGCCTCCGCCGCGCGGGCCACGCTCTCGGCCTGGGTCGCGAGGAAGCCCGAGACGATCAACTCCCCGCCGGGGGCGAGATGGGCCGGGAGGAGGGGGAAGAGCCCGACGAGCAGGTCGCTGAAGAGATTCGCGGCGATCAGGTCGTTCGGCGCCGCCGGCGGGGCCGCCATCAGGGCGACGGCGTCGCCCTCGACGAACTCGATCCGCCCGGCGACTCCGTGGCGCGCGGCGTTCTCCCTCGCGTAGCCGAGGGCCATGGGGTCGTTCTCCACCGCGACGACGGCGGCCGCGCCCAGCTTCGCCGCCGCGACCGCGAGGATGCCGCTGCCGCAGCCGAGGTCGAGCGCCCGCCAGGGGCGGTCCCCGCGCCGCTTCGCAAAGTCGACGAGGTAGCGCAGGCAGGCCGCGGTGGTCGCGTGGGCTCCCGTGCCGAAGGCAAGCTGCGGCGGGAAGCTGAGCACGATGCGCCCGGGATGCTCGCGGACGAGACGCTCCACGGTGCCCGCATCCTCCGAGGCCGTCACCAGCAGCGAATCCCGGATCCGCAGCAGCGTTCCCTCGCCTTCCTCCGCTGCGGGCTGCCACTGTTCCGGGGCGAGGGCGCCGACGCCGCCGCCGAAACGGGCCTTCAGCTCCTCGGCCTCCTCCCGCGTCGCGGTGTAGACCGAGAGCGACCAGCGCCGGCGCTTCACCGGCTTTTCGAGCACGTGGGGAATCCCTTCGGCGACGAAGCGGGACTCCCACTCCTCGATCCGGTCCCCCTCGACGAACTTCGACCAGCGATACAGCGTCTCCACGACGGGATTCCGGATTCGGAAAGAAAATTGGAGCGGGTGATGAGATTCGAACTCACGACATCAACCTTGGCAAGGTTGCGCTCTACCCCTGAGCTACACCCGCATGGACCGTCTTGCGACGGAGCGGACGGAAAGATGGCGGGTTCCGCCGAATTTTCAAGACAAAATTTTAGGTTGGCGGGCCGCGACCGGACGGGCTAAGGATGGCGTTCGCCGTAAAATGAAGAAATTCGGGAACAAACTCGACGAAATCCTCGCCGACAAGGAGGCCGAGGTCGCCCGGCTCATGCCGCTGCGGGAGAAGCTGCGCTACGCCGCCCAGAGCCGCGACGACTACCGCTCCTTCGAATCCGCCCTCGGCGGGGGCCTCCGCGACCGCAGCGACGACGAAGGCTACGGGGCCGCCCCGCTCGCCGTCATCGCCGAGGTCAAGAAGGCCTCGCCCTCGGCCGGCACCATCGCCGCCGACTTCGATCCGCTCGCCATCGCCAAGGCCTACGCCGAGGCGGGGGCCGACGCCCTCTCCGTGCTCACCGACGAGAAGTATTTCCAAGGGCACCTCTCCTACCTCGCGAAGATTCGCGAGCAGGTCGACCTGCCCATCCTGCGCAAGGACTTCGTCATCGACGAAGTCCAGATCTACGAATCCGCCGTCGCCGGGGCCGACGCCATCCTCCTGATCGTCGCCGCGCTGGAGCAGGATCGCTTCCTCCGCCTTCTCGACGCCGCCGCCGCCTGCCAGCTCGACGTCCTCGTCGAAGTCCACGATCTCGAGGAGATGGAGCGCGCCCTGGAGAGCGGAGCCCGGCTCATCGGAATCAACAACCGCAACCTCCGCACCTTCGAGGTCGATCTGGGCGCCACCGAGCGCCTCAGCGAGGAGGTCGGCGGAGAACACCTTCTCGTGAGCGAGAGCGGCATCCACAGCGGCGAGGACGCGGCCCGGGTGCGCGCCTGGGGCGCCGACGCCATCCTCGTGGGCGAAGCCCTGATGCGAGCGCCCGACAAGGCGTCGAAGATGGCCGAGCTGAAGGGGACGGATTGACGGGATACGGCGGAATTGTGACGGGAAATTTCTAACAAATCCCCCCCGATCGCGTCTTAGCAGGGTATTGAGCGGCGCGGGCCGGTTTGGTATCGTCCCGTCCGGTCACCCGTCGCTTCCCTTCGGGGAGGCGGCGGAATCGAAACGAAACCGACACCGAACCCAACCCCAATCGAACCATGAAAAAACTGCTCGCCACCCTCGCCTGCGCCCTCGTCGCCTCCGTCTCCTTCGCAGGCGAATACCCCGACATCAGCATCAGCGAACTGGAGCAAGCCATCAAGAAGGGCGAAGTCATCCTTCTGGACGTGAACGGCACCTCCACCTACACGAAGAACCACATCCCCGGCGCGATCGACTTCCGCGCGAACAAGGACAACATCGTCTCCCTCCTCGGCGACAACAAGGACAAGCTCGTCGTGGCCTACTGCGGCAGCCCCACCTGCTCCGCCTACAAGGCCGGCGCCAAGGCCGCCGAAGAGGCCGGCTTCAAGAACATCAAGCACCTCTCCGCCGGCATCTCCGGCTGGCTCCAAGCCGGCAAGGACACCGAGAAGGGCGACAAGAAGAGCTGACCCTCCCTCCCTTTCCCCTGATCGGGGGATTTTCGAAAAAGCGCTTCCGCCGTCCGCGGGAGCGCTTTTTTGCTTTCGGCCCGCGCGGCGGAAATCGGGTTGCCGCGTGGTCCAAGCCATCTATCAGTCCTGACGGAGGCTGGAGCGTGAAGATCGCCCCCGCCGACGAAATGGACGCCACTCCGCATCGCATGACCTCCAACGCCATCCTCGCCGGCGCCGCCCTCGGGCAGCTCGTCGGCGCGGGGGCATCCGACTTCGTCGTCTGCGCGGGCGCCCGGAACGTTCCGTTGGTGGCCTCCCTCCTGGCCCGGAGCAGGGAGTCCGGTCTGCGAGTCTGGCATCATTTCGACGAGCGGACCGCCGCTTTCTTCGCTCTGGGGCTCGCGAAGCGCCGGCGGGCGCCCGCCGCCGTCGTCACCACTTCCGGCACGGCCGCCGCCGAGCTGCTGCCCGCCGCCGTCGAGGCGCACTACGGCGGGGTCCCGCTCGTGCTCGTCACCGCCGACCGCCCCGCCTCCTACCGCGGCAGCGGTGCGCCACAGGCCATCGAGCAGGCGGGGATCTTCGGCCCCTACGCCTTCGCGCTGGACGCCTCGGCGCCGGATGGGCTCGCCCGCCTCGCGGAATGGAGGGGCGACGCTCCCCTGCATGTGAATCTCTGCTTCGACGAACCGAAGTCGGAGGACCGGAACGGGAGCTGGAGCCCCTTGCCGGGGCCCGGGAACGGAAGCGGGCCGCCGATCCTTCCCGAGGCGATCGCCGCCTTCTGCTCGGATCGGGAGGGGCTCCTCGTCCTCCTCGGTCCGCTCGACGAGTCCTGGCGTTTGGAAGTGGAGCGCTTTCTGCTCTCGCTGGGCTGCTCCGTCTGGGCCGAAGCGACGAGCGGCCTGCGGGAGAGGGCGGCCCTCGGGAACCAGATCGTCGTTGGCGATCCGGCCTTGCCCCGGCGCGTCCTGCGCATCGGCGGCGTGCCCAGCCTGCGGCTCTGGCGGGACCTGGAGGAACACCGGGAGATTCCGGTGCTCTCGGTTTCCCCGCGGCCCTTCGCGGGGCTGGCCCGGGACTCGGAGCTTCTCGTCGCGGATCGCTTCCCCGCGATTCCTCTGGAGACTCGGGAGGGTCGGCTCGGCGACCCCACCCCCTTCGACTCCACCCCCTTCGACGCCCATCCGCGTTCCGAGCCGGCCCTCGTCCGGGAGCTCTCCCGCCGCATTCCCTCCGGGGCCCTCGTCTACCTCGGCAACAGCCTTCCGATCCGGGAATGGAACCTCGCCGCCGTGCTCGATCCGCCGCATCCCCGCTGCGAGGCGAGCCGCGGGGCGAACGGCATCGACGGACAGATCGCGACCTTCCTGGGCCGATCCGAAGGCGAGTCCGAGGCCTGGGGGATCTTCGGCGACCTCACCGCGCTCTACGACCTCAACGCGCCCGCCCTGCTGCCGCAACTGTCGCCGGGGCGGCGGCGCATCGTGGTCGTCAACAACGGAGGCGGGCGCATCTTCTCCCGCCTGCCTTCGATGGCCGGACTGTCGCCGGACGAGAGGCGCATCGCCGAAAACCGGCACGACCGGCGTTTCGAGGCCTGGGCGGCGATGTGGGGAATGGACTATCGGCTCTGGCGCACCGGCGAGCCCTTTCCCGAAACGGAGGCGGCGACCCTCGTGATCGAAGCCATTCCCGACGAGGAGGAGACGCAAGCCTTCTGGGCGGCGGTGAAATGAGCGGTTCCCGCGACATCCTCGCCTTGCACGGCAATCTCGGATCGCCGGAGGACTGGTCGGCGGCGGGCCTGCCGGCGATGCGGGCGGTGGATCTCTGGGACTTCGCCGAACTGGACTTCCACGAGTTCGCCGCCGAGCTGGCCGGACCGCTCTCCGCGGGAATGGAGCGCCCGACCCTCGTCGGCTACTCCCTCGGCGGACGGCTGGCCCTGCACGCCCTCGCCCTGCACCCGCAGCGATGGGGCGGCGCCGTCGTTCTCGCCGCCCATCCCGGTCTCCGCAGCGTCGAGGAGCGGATCGCCCGCCGCCGCTCCGACGCGGACTGGGCGGAGCGGGCGCGCACCTGGCCCTGGGGGGAATTCCTCGCGGACTGGAACGGACAAGCCCTCTTCGACGAAGCGTCGGAGGCCCTCCTGGCCCGGCAGCACGCCCTGGAGGCGCGGAGGGAGGCGGTGGCCGCGGCCTTCGAGCGCTGGTCGCTGGGACGCCAGGCGGACTTGCGTCCCGCGTTGCGGGCCTACGTCGGTCCGGTGCGGTGGATCACGGGCGCGCGCGACGGGAAGTTCACCCGGATCGCCGGGGAAATGGCGAAGGTTTTTCCCGACTTCCATCACCACATCGTCCCCGGCCGCGGTCACCGGCTCCTCGAGTCCGCGCCGGAGGTCGTGCCCGGGGCCATCGCCGACTGCCTCGCCCGCATCCGCCGCAGTGGCTGAGCCCTGCGCGAGCCCGCGGGAGAAGACCCCTCGGCTTTTGCCGGGTAGCGAAGCCGGATTCGGGTGGTCATGCCGCAGTCGGCAGAAGCCGCCCGTTCCATGGCCTCGGCCACGGGCGGGCACGACCGCCTCACTCGACCTTCAGCCACTGCACCGCGTCGACGACGATGTAGCCTTCGCTGTCCTCGTTGACGACCGTGACGATCCCGGTGCCGCCAGCAGGGAATTCCTGGGTGGCAAGGTGGTGGAAAAGGCCGTCCGAGGGGGCTTTGCTTTGATCGACCGTCACGACGATCCCGTCGGGAGAGCCGACGATCACCTTCACCGCCTTGGCCCGGTTGTTGTTCGGGGTGTAGGCGAGGCGGACGGCGTAGCGTCCCGCCTCGGGGATCGTCGCGGCGAAGACGGCCTTGGCCTCGCCCTTGTTGGCGTTGCCGTCGTGGTGGTAGCCGAAGCCGACGTAGGCTTCCGCCGCGCCGCTCTCCTGCCAGGCGCCGACGAATTCCGCCGCCTCCTCGTCGACGACGATTCCCGGCAGCTTCGCCGGAAGAACGCCGCGCTGATTGGGGTTCTCGTAGTGGAGAATCTGCCCGTCGGCGAGGAGACGCTCGCGCAGTTTTTCGTAGTCGACGTCCTGCACCGCGACGCCGTCGTCGAGGGCGAGGGAGGCGGCGGTGGCGGCGCTCTGGGCGAGGATCATGAAGACGGGCTCCATGCGGATCGAGCCGAAGGCGATGTGCGAGCTGGAGACGCAGACGGGCGCCATCAGGTTGGTGCACTGCTCCTTCCTCGGGACGAGGGCGCCGTAGGCGATCTCGTAGGGGCCGCGGGTGCTGACGCCGATGTCGCCTTCGTTCTGGACGTAGCCCTCGGGGGTGATGTAGCGCTGCACGTTGTGCGAGTCGATGGTGTAGGAGCCCATGCCGACGGAATCGGGGGTGGGTTTCTTCTTGCGCAGCTCGTTTTCGGTCATGACGAAGTGGCCGACCATGCGGCGGGCCTCGCGGATGTAGAGCTGGTGCGACCAGTGGCCGTTGTCGGTGAATTCGTCCTTGGGCAGGCCCCATTGCCTCATCTCGTCCTGCACGTCCTTGGGCACGCGGGGGTCGTTGGCGATGAAGTAGAGCCAGCCCTTCTGGTAGGTCTCGTGCTCCCTGACGATCTCGCGGCGCTTCTCGTAGCTGGCCTCGGGGTAGTCGTAGTTGTAGCCGATGTTGTCGGTGCTGAAGGGGCCGTGGTTGTTGGTGTCGGTCTTGTGGTTGGGAATGGGGTCGAATTTGCCGAAGGTCTCGCGCCAGCCCGCCTCGAAGAGGCGCAGGAGCAGCTCGTACTGGGCCGGGTCGTAGCCCTCGGGCTTGGGGAAGGGAATGCGGTTCTCGGGATGGTTCGTCAGGCACATGCGGAAGCAGTATGCCTGGACGCGGTGGTCGCCCTCGCCCTTCGCGCCCGGATCCCCGGCATTGATGCGGGGCAGCACGCCGCTGGCCGGATCGCCGGGCACGACGTAGGGGCTGATGCGGGTGTCGATGGTGTCGAAATGGTGGCGGTGGTGGAGCACGCCGGTCTGGACGCCGTTCCACTCTTCGCCGTAGACGGAGTTCGCCTCGCGCCCGACGTGGTAGTCGACCCCGGCGGCGGCGATGAGGTCGCCCTCGTAGGTCGCGTCGAAGAAGATCCTGCCGGCGTAGGTCCTGCCGCTCAGAGTGGCGATGGAGCGGATGGCGCCGTTTTCGACGACGACGCCCTTCTCCCGGTCGAGCCATTCGTCGCGGTGGACCTCGATGCCGAACTCCTCCACGTAGCCCTCGAAGACCTTCTCCGCCACGCTCGGCTCGAAGATCCACATGGTGCGGTTCTCCCCGTCCATCGCGGGCGTGCCCTGGCCCTTGCCGCCGTATTCCTCCGGCTTCTGCCATTTCCAGGTCCCGGGCTTCTGGTATTCCTTCCAGACGCGGTGGTAGAAGTCGCGGGACAGCCCGCCGATGACGGCCTTGTTCCCCGTGTCGGTCCAGCCGAGCCCGCCGCTGGAGAGGCCGCCGAGATGCTTGTCGGGGCTGACGACGACGACGGTCTTGCCCATCTTCTTCGCCTGGACGGCGGCGACGACGGCGGCGCAGGTGCCACCGTAGATCACGAAGTCGCGTTCGACGGGATCGGCCGCGCGCAGGCCGGAGGGAGCGACGGAAAGGACGAGGAAGGCGGCGAGCGCGCCGCCGGGGAGGCGTGTCTTCATCATGGCGTTCTCCAGGAGGATAGGGAGGCGGCGGGGCGAAGACAAGCGCCCAATACGCGCCGATTTTTCCGTGACCAAATCGAGGGCCGGGCACATCCGTCCGGTTGTTTCCGGCGAGGAAAATTTCCTTGGAAAACCGCGCGGCCTGCCCGAGGCTCCCGTCGCCCTTCTGCCCATGGAAAACCGCAACGTGCTCGGCGGCCCGCTGATCCCCTGTTCGCTCGCTCCCCTGACTGGATTCTACCGAGACGGCGCCTGCCGGGTCGGCCCCGACGACCTCGGCTGCCACGCGGTCTGCTGCGTCGTCACCGAGGGCTTTCTCGCCTTCAGCCGCGCCGCCGGCAACGACCTCGGCACCCCGGTGCCGGAATACGGCTTCCCCGGCCTGCGGCCCGGCGACCGCTGGTGCGTCTGCGCGGGCCGGTGGAAGGAAGCGCTCGACGCCGGGCACGCCTGTCCCGTCGTGCTGGAGGCGACGTCCGAGGCGGCGCTGCGCTACGTGTCCCGCAGCATCCTCGAGGAATACGCCGTGCTGGAGGACGAGTGAGCCCGCCCCCGGGGCGCGGAGGGGGCGTCGCCCCGCTCAGTCCTCGTGCATGAAGTAGGGCAGCTCCGGCGGGGTCGGCTGCGAGGCGAGGAAGCTCTCGACCCAGCCGATGTTGTAGTCGCCGTTGCGGAAGGCGCTGTGCTCCAGGATGGAGGCCTGGAAGGGGATCGTGGTCTTGATCCCGCGGATCACGAACTCCTTCAGCGAGCGCAGCATCCGCGCGATGGCGATCTCGCGGGTGGCGCCGGTGACGATGAGCTTCGCGATCATCGAGTCGTAGTTCGGCGGCACCTCGTAGCCGCTGTAGACGTGGGTGTCGACCCGCACGCCGCGGCCTCCGGGAGCGTAGAAGAGGGTGATCTTGCCGGGGCTGGGGGCGAAGTTGTTGTAGGGATCCTCGGCGTTGATGCGGCATTCGATGGAGTGGCCGCGCGGCACGCTGCCGACGACGTGCTCGGAGAGAGGCTCGCCTGCGGCGACGCGGATCTGCTCCTTGATGAGGTCGCAGCCGCGGACCTCCTCGGTGATGGGATGCTCCACCTGGATGCGGGTGTTCATCTCCATGAAGTAGAAGTTCTCCTGGTCGTCGACGAGGTACTCGATGGTGCCGCAGTTCTCGTAGCCGATGTTCTTCACGAGGGATTCGGAGGCCTCGGCCATGCGGCGGCGCAGCTCGGGCGAGAGAAGGGGCGAGGGCGTCTCCTCGATGATCTTCTGGTTGCGGCGCTGCATGGAGCAGTCGCGCTCGCCGAGCTCCTTGACGTTGCCGTGGCTGTCGGCCACGACTTGGAACTCGACGTGGTGGGGGTTCTGGACGAGGCGTTCGATGTAGACGTCGGGCGAGCCGAAGCAGGCCTGGGCCTCGGCGCGGGCCGCGTGGAAGGCGTTGACGAAGCTGGCCTTGTTCAGCGCCGGGCGCATGCCGCGCCCTCCGCCGCCCGCGCTGGCCTTGATCATCACGGGATAGCCGATCTTCTCCGCGACCGCGAGGGCCTCGGCTTCGGTCTCGACGATGCCGTCGGAGCCGGGGGTGACGGGCACGCCGTACTTGGTCGCGGTGGCGCGGGCCTGGTTCTTGTCGCCCATCAGGGCGATCACCCGGGCGGAGGGGCCGATGAACTTCACGTTGCAGCTCGTGCAGAGCTCGGCGAAGCGCGGGTTCTCGGACAGGAAGCCGTAGCCGGGATGGATCGCGTCGACGTTGGCGATCTCCGCCGCGGAGAGGATGGCCTCCATCTTCAGGTAGGACTCCGAGCTGGGGGCCGGCCCGATGCAGATGGCGTCGTCGGCGAGGTGGACGTGCATCGAGTCGACGTCGGCCTCGGAGTAGACGGCGGTGGTGCGGACGCCGAGCTCCTTCGCGGCGCGGATGACGCGCAGCGCGATTTCTCCGCGGTTCGCTACGAGGATGTTCTTGAACATGGCGTGGTCTCTCGTCCCGATCCCGGTCGGATGGGGGACGTGGGGTGGAGGGGGGTCAGGCGGTCTTCACCCGGAAGAGCGGCTCGCCATACTGCACCGCGGTGCCGTTCTCGACGAGGACCTCGACGATCTCGCCGGCGATCTCGGCCTTGATCTCGTTCATCACCTTCATCGCCTCGATGATGCAGACGGTGCTGTCGGGCGTGACCTTGGCCCCGACCTTCACGAAGGCGTCGGCGTCGGGCGAGGAGGCGGCGTAGAAGGTGCCGACCATGGGCGAGGCGATCTCATTCACGTTGGCC
>CAYMMC010000030.1:0-13296 GCA_964391125.1 uncultured Akkermansia sp. | reverse complement strand
CGATGGTGTGGTGGCCGGAGTTGTGGGGTCGGGGGGCCATCTCGTTCACGAGCAGGCGTCCGTCGCCGGAGAGGAAGAGCTCGACGGCGAGCAGCCCCCGGTAGTCGAGGGCCTCGGCCACGCCGAGGGCGATGGCGCGGGCCTCGTCGAGAAGCGCGGGATCGAGCCGCGCCGGGACGAGGGAAAGGTCGAGGATGTGGTCGCGATGGAAGTTCTCCGCGGGATCGTAGGCGAAGGCCCGGCCCGACCCGTCGCGGACGACGAGCACGGAGAGCTCGGCGGCGAGGTCGACGCGCTCCTCCAGCACGGCGCGGGCCGCCCCCAAGCCGGTCCAGACCGACTCGGGGTCGTCGGAGCGGGCCACCGAACGCTGCCCCTTCCCGTCGTAGCCGAACTCGGCGGTCTTCAGGATGCCGCCGCCCTCCGGCAGATCCGCGAGGGCGGAACGGAGCTGCGCGGCGCTCTCGACCACGGCGAAGCGGGCGCAGGGGAAGCCCTTCTCCCCGAGGAAGCGCTTTTCCCGCTCGCGATGCTGGCAGATCGCGACGGCCCTCGCCCCCGGCATCAGGGGAAGTCGCTCGGCGACGGCTTCGAGGAGCCCTCCCGGGATGTTCTCGAACTCGACCGTGGCGGCGCGGGCGCGGTCGAGGAAGGCAGCCAGCCCGGCGGGCGAGTCGAAGGGCTCCTCGATCACGAAGTCGGCGACGCCGGCGGAGCCGGCGTCGGGGCCGCCGACCCAGGAGACGACGCGGTAGCCCATGCGGCGGGCGGCGAAGGCGAGCATGCGCCCGAGCTGCCCGCCGCCGAGGACGCCGACCGTCGATCCCGGCGGCAGGGGGGAGGAGGGAGGCGGGCTCATTCGGCGGGATCGAGCGGAGGCAGTTCGGCGGCTTCGACCTTGGCGCGCAGGCCTTCGCGGTAGGCCTCGAGCCGCCCGGCCAGGGCCGCGTCCCCCGTCGCGAGGGCGGCGACCGCGAACAGGCCCGCGTTGGTGGCCCCGGCCTCCCCGATGGCGAAGGTGGCGGTGGGGATGCCGGCGGGCATCTGCACGATGGAGAGGAGCGAGTCGACCCCGGCGAGGGCCCGCGACTTCACCGGCACGGCGAGGACGGGCACCGTGGTCAGGGCCGAGACCATGCCGGGCAAGTGCGCGGCGCCGCCGGCCCCGGCGACGATCAGCTTCAGCCCCCGGTCGCGGGCGGATTTCGCGTAGGAGTAGAGCAGCTCCGGAGTGCGGTGGGCGCTGACGACCCGCGTCTCGTGGGGAATTCCGAAATCGCGGAGCACCTCGGCGGCCTTGGCGAGCGTGGGCCAGTCCGAGGCGCTGCCCATGACGATTCCGACGAGGGGCGGAACGGAGGATGTGGGATCGGCCATGGCAGTCTCTTAAACCGGAGGAAAGGCGGTGTCGAGCGGGGAAATCAGGGGCACCTGAGCGAAAGGCGGTGGAGGCAGGAAGTTGAAGAATCATGGAAAGGCCGAGCGCCCGGCGATGGAGAAGGCCGGAATCGAGAAGCACCAATCGGTTGATGCAGAAGGAACCTTCCGCCAAACTGCGAATGCCCACATGAACCTGCAACTCGATCCATCGGCGGCCCCCGCCTACAAGAGCGCCTGTCAATCGGTGCGCTCCATAACGGAATCCTGGGTCGAGAAGAACCTTTATTGCGCCGCATGCCGATCGCCTCGGCTCGAAAGGGCCAAGACGAACGCCGAGGTCCTCGATTTCCTCTGTCCCTCCTGCGAAGCTCCTTATGAGCTCAAATCTGGGAAGCGACGGAACGAAAGGCGGATTCCCGACGGAGCCTACGATGCGATGATGAGGAGGCTCCACAGCGACTCCGTTCCCAACCTGCTCGTGCTGCATTATGGAAAGGCATGGACAGTCGAGAACCTTCTGCTCGTGCCTTCCTTCTTTTTCTGGCCCTCGGTGGTCGAGCGCCGGAAACCGCTTGCACTCAGCGCAAGGCGCTCCGGCTGGGTGGGGTGCAATCTGTTCCTCGATGCGATCCCCGACGATGGGAAGATCCGTGTCGTCGAAGGAGGACTGCCGGTCCGTCCGAACGAAGTGCGGAGACGCTACGAAGCCTCGCGGGGATTCTCCGAGCTCCCCGCATCGGTTCGGGGTTGGACGCTCGCTACCTTGAAAATCGTCCGTTCCTTGCAAAAGGAAACGTTCTCCCTTGCGGAGATCTATGCCGCCGAGGCGGTCTTGGCGGCTGCCTTTCCCGGAAACCGCAATCTCCGCGCTAAAATACGCCAGCAGTTGCAGGTGCTCCGCGACATGGGATTCCTCGAATTTCGAGGACGGGGGCATTACCGAACTAGGAAGTGAGGCGGCGCACCCCGAGCCAATCCCAAGCTCCTTGCGCGAGCTCCGTTTCTCCCTTACCGATCCCTCCCCGTCCGGGACGTCCCGCCGGGGGAAACGCCGATGTCCGACCCTTCGCCCCAGCCCGCTCCCGCACCCCGCGCCCTCGATCTCGCCGCCGCCTCGCCCGACGAGATCGCGGAGAGCCGCCGCACCGTCTTCCGGCGGCTCCTCGGCTACGTCCGCCCGCTGAAGGCCCGCCTGCTCTGGGGCATCTTCTTCGGCCTCCTCGCCGGCGTCTTCAACGGGGTCCTCCTCCTCGTGCTGAAGTCGGTCTTCACCATCGTTCTCCCCGCCTCCCAAGGCGAAGAGATCCGGACGGTCTACCGCCCCTTCGAGGACCTCCAGCTCCCCGCCCTCGCCGGCTTCGAGGTCCCCGCACCCCAGCTCCCCCCCGACAAGGAGTGGATTTTCGTCCTCGTCGTCTGCCTCAGCATCCCCCTGCTCCTCCTCGTCCGGGGGGTCTTCCACTTCCTCCATCAATACTGCATGCTCTGGATCAACCTGAAGGTCCTCCACCGCCTCCGCGAGGAGACCTTCACCAGCCTGATGCGCCAGTCCCTCGCCTTCTACAACACGGTGAAGCAGGGCGAGCTGATCCAGACCGTGGCGAACCAGACCCGCACCACCGCCGACGCCGGCAGCCAGCTCCTCAGCGGACTGATCCAGCATCCCGCGGCCATCGTCTCCATCGTCTTCATGGTCCTGATGATGGATCCGCTCTACACCTTCGGCGCGCTCTTCGTCTTTCCCCTCTGCATCGTCCCCGTCGCCCTCATCAGCCGGAAGGTGCGCAAGGCCGGCGGCCGCGAGGAGCAGGAGTCGGAGGGGCTCATGGTCACCCTGCACGAGAGCTTCTCCGGAATCCGGCTGGTGAAGGCCAACGCCCGCGAGGACTACCAGTGCGAGCGCTTCCGGCAGGGCAGCCACCGCATCAACAAGTTCATCATGCGCTGGAAGAAGGCGATGGAGATCTCCAGCCCCATGGTCGAGATCGTCGGCGCCCTCGGCATCTCCATCGGGATGGTCTACGCCTGGTACACGCAGATCAAGCCCGAGACCTTCCTGACGATCAATCTCGGGCTCATGAGCATCTACCCGCACGCGAAGATGCTCAGCCGCATGCAGGTGCAGCTGCAGAAATGCCACGTCGCGGCGGCGAAGGTCTTCGGCTACATCGACGCCGTCCCCGACGTGCGCGACCGGCCCGGGGCCGTCGACCTGGAGGACTGCCGCGGCGAGATCGAGCTGCGCGGCGTGCGCTTCTCCTACGGCGAGGACGCCGCCGCGCTCGACGGCGTCAGCCTCCGCTTCGAGCCGGGCAGGAAATACGCCCTCGTGGGCCGCAGCGGCTCGGGCAAGTCGACCCTGCTCTCCCTCGTGATGCGCTTCTACGAAATCGACGAGGGCGCCATCCTCGTGGACGGACGCGACATCCGCGACTGCACCCAGGACTCCCTGCGCGGACAGATCGGCCTCGTCAGCCAGGAGACCTTCCTCTTCCACGACACCATCCGGAACAACCTCCGCTACGGGCGCCTCGACGCCAGCGACGAGGAGATCGAGCGCGCCGCCCGGCTCGCCCACGCCCACGAGTTCATCCTGGCCCAGCCGCAGGGCTACGACACCATGCTCGGGGACAAGGGCTGCACCCTCTCCGGGGGTCAGCAGCAGCGCCTCTCCATCGCCCGCGCCATCCTGCGCAACGCGCCCATCCTCTTCCTCGACGAGGCCACCTCGGCGCTGGACTCCGAGTCGGAGAAGGCGATCCAGGAGGCCCTCGCCGACCTCTCCAGAGGCAAGACCGTCGTCGCCATCGCCCACCGCCTCTCCACCGTCCTCGACTCCGACGAAATCGTCGTCATGAGCCAAGGCCGCGTCCTCGACATGGCGCCCCACGAGACCCTCCTGGAGCGCTGCGCGGAATACCGCCAGCTCCACCAGCTGCAGTTCGCGGAGGGATGAGCGACGGCGGGACGCCAACGGACGCCCAAAAAGAGACGGGACGGCTCGTTTTTTCTCGCATTCCGCCCCGTGGCGGCGTTTCATGTCCCCGCCACCGCCAGTTTCCTTCCCAGCCTCGCATCGCTTCGTGACTCCCCCGCCCCCTCCCACGCCCCTTCGCCGCGTCGTCGTCACCGGACTGGGCGCCGTCACCCCGGTCGGCCTCGATGTCGAATCCTCCTGGCGCGCCGTCGTCGAAGGCCGCTCCGGCATCGGGCCGGTCACCCTCGTGCCCGCCGACCACCTGCCCGTCCGCATCGCCGGCGAGGTGAGGGGCTTCGACCCGACCGTCGCAATGGAGGCGAAGGAAGCCAGGCGCGCCGACCGCTTCGCCCAGTTCGCCGTCGCCGCCGCGCGGGAGGCGATCCGCCAGTCCGGGCTCGTCATCGACGAGGACAACGGCGAGGACGTCGGCGTCATCATCGGATCGGGCGCCGGCGGCGTCCAGACCTACACCGACAACCAGCACGTCATGGACAACCGCGGGGCGGGGCGGCTCAATCCGCTGATGATCCCCATGATCACGGCCGACTCGGCCTCGGTCCAGGTCAGCATCCAGACCGGCGCCCACGGCGTCACCTTCGGCGTCGCCGCCGCCTGCTCCACCGGCAACGACGCCATCGCCCAAGCCTTCTACGCGATCCAGCGCGGCGACGCCAGCGCCATGATCACCGGAGGCGCCGAAGCCGCCGTGACCCATCTCGGCCTCGTCGGCTTCAGCCAGCTCCGCGCCCTCTCGCGGCGCAACGACGAGCCCGAGCGCGCCTCGCGGCCCTTCGACCGCGACCGCGACGGCTTCGTCCTCAGCGAAGGGGCCGGCATCCTCGTGCTCGAATCCCTCGATTCCGCCCTCGCCCGCGGGGCCGAGCCCCTCGCCGAGATCCTCGCCTGCGCCGCGACCTCCGACGCCGTCCACCTCACCGATCCCGACCGCGAAGCCGCGCAGGCCTCGCGCGCCATCAGCCTCGCTCTGGCCAAGGCCGGGGTCGCTCCCGAGGAGCTCTCCTACATCAACGCCCACGCCACCTCGACATCCATCGGCGACGTCTCCGAAGTCCGCGCCCTCAAGCGCGCCCTCGGCGACGCCGCCTACGCCACCCCCGTCTCCTCGACCAAGTCCGTGACCGGCCACCTCCTCGGCGCCGCCGGCGCGGTCGAGGCGATCTGGTGCATACGGGCCATGCGGGACGGCCTCCTGCCGCCCACGGTCAACCTCGAACATCCCGATCCCGAATGCGATCTGGACTTCGTCCCGAACGCCGCCCGCCCCGCCGAGATCAACGTCGCCCTCTCCGCCGCCTTCGCCTTCGGCGGGCACAACTCGATGCTCGTCCTGAGGAAATGGCGCGGCGCGGAGGCCTGAAGGGGGCCCTTCCCCTCCCCTACCCCGGTATCGTCGTCGCGTCCTTGGGCGGGTTGCGCCCGATGAAGGGATGCTGCTCGAGATCCACCACCTGCCCGCTGATGGGGCCGCTCTCGTCGGCGAGCCAGTAGATGGCGGCCATGGCGATCTCCTCGGGCTTCAGAATGCGTCCGGCGGGGGCGTAGACCTTGGGCAGGCGCGAGGGCCAGTCGTCGGAGAGACCGTGCTCGCGCTTGCGTCGGGCTTCGTTCTCGGTCAGGACCCAGCCCGGGTTGATTTGGTTCACCCGCACCCCGCTCTCGCGCATGAGGGCGTCGCCGAGGTTGCGGGTCATCGTCATCAGGGCTCCTTTGGAGACGCTGTAAGGCAGCAGGTCGGGCTCTCCGCTCCAGGCGTTGACGCTGCCGATGTTGAGGACGCAGCCGCGCCGGGCGGCGAGCTGGGGCAGGGCCGCCTTGATCAGCTGGAAGGGGGCGAGGGTGTTCACTTCGAGCATTCTCCGGAAGAAGGCCGCGTCGGTGGTGCGGAGGTTGCCGGAAGCGACGAGGGCGGCGTTGTTGACGACGGCGTCGAGGCGACCGAAGCGCTCCGCCGCGAGCGCGACGAGACGCCCCGGGCAACCCTCCTCGGCGAGATCCTCGATGTGCAGGACGGCGCTGTCGGCGCCGATCTCCGAGACCGTCGCCTCGCCGAGCTCCCGCTCCAGTCCGTGGACGACGACGCGCGCGCCCTCGGCGGCGCATTGCCTGGCGATGGCCCGGCCGATGCCGGTGCAGCTCCCGGTGACGATGACGACTTTGTGGGCGAGGCGCATGGCGGATGGGGGGACAATCCTTGCGTCACAGGTAGTCTGGCGTTTGCGAAATGACAGGTGGAAATCCTCGCGCCGAGGCGGAAACGTGGCGCCGTCGCCATTTTCCCCCACCATCCCACCATCCCATCGTCAGCGCCTCCCCTCCGCCGAAGCCATGAAGCTGCCCGTCACCGCCGTCCGCCCCGCCCCCGTGAACCGCCTCTACCGGGGCGCGTTCCGCTCCGGCCACGGCAGGAAGCGGGGCGGTCTGCGCCAGGGGATCTCCCGGATGCTCTTCTATCTCGCCGAGGCCGCGAAGTTCCCGCCGGACTCCAAGCTCGAGGTCGATCTCCCCGTGCGGGGCCGCCCCACCACGCTGCGGCTGAATCCGTGGAACCGCCAGTTCGCCCCGCTCTACTTTGCCCAGTACGCGGAGGGATACGAGACGACCGTGGCCCGCAGTCTCGCCGCCTTTCTGCCCGACGACGGGGTGTTCGTGGACATCGGCAGCAACTGGGGCTACTTCCCCCTGCTCTTCGCTTCGCGGGAGGCGTTCTCAGGCCGGGTGCTGGCCTTCGAGCCGGTGCCCGCGACCTACGCCGACCTCGCCGACCTCGTGGAGCAGGCGGGGCTCGGCCGATGGGTCGAGCCGAGGCAGGCGGCGCTGGGAAGGGAGGACGGAGTCGCGACCATGCGCGTGCCCAGGCACAGCGGGCTGGCGAAGATCGACGAGGGAGGCGGGGACGTCAGCGTGCCCTTGCTACGACTCGATTCGCTCGGCCTGGAGCGCGTCGACGTGATCAAGGTCGACGTCGAAGGCCACGAGCTCGCCGTCTTCGAAGGAGCGGCGGAGACTCTGCGCCGACTCGGACCGGTTCTCGTGTTCGAGAGCGGGGTGGGGGAGAGAAAAACGGCGCAGCCGCCGCTGGAGTTCCTCGAGGGGCTCGGCTACCGGCTGCAACGACCCGAACTGACGGACGGAGGGATCGCCTTCCATCCGTTCGCGGCGTCGGAGCGACCGGGCATGGAGAAATACTTCAACGTCGTCGCCTGGCCGAAGTCGATGAGCCGGAAACCGCCGCGAAGCGCCGACCGACTGGAGTTCTGAGATCCGGGGCGCCCGGCTTTCCCTCCCTAGGCGAAGGCCGGGCGTTGAAAAGCCCCTCCCCCGCGCTTACACTGGCGCATCGCCAGAACATCCGACACCCCCCCGATCCCGAACTTCGAGATTCTCGGCCGAATCGGCGGAGGGTCCTACGGCGAGGTCTATCTCGCCCGCAGCGTCACGGGCATGTGCCGCGCCGTGAAGGTGGTGCGTCGGGAGGATTTCGAATACGAGCGCACCTTCGAGCGCGAGTTCGAGGGCATCCAGCGCTACGAGAAGGTGTCGCAGGACCATCCCGGCCTCGTCGACGTCCTCCACGTCGGGCGGGACGACGAGGCGGGCTTCTACTACTACGTGATGGAGCTCGCCGATTCCGAGAGCGGCGAGCCGGTCGAGGACTGCCTCGGGTCCTATCGCCCCCGCACCTTGTCCTCCGACCTGCGCCGCCGCTCCGCCCACACGGTGCGCGAATGCGTCGATCTCGGCATCGCCATGGGCGGGGCCCTGGGCCATCTCCACCACGCCGGCCTCACCCATCGCGACGTGAAGCCCTCGAACATCATCTTCGTCAAAGGCCAGCCGAAGCTCGCCGACGTGGGGCTGGTCGCCAGCTCGGGACAGCGCACCTTCGTCGGCACCGAGGGCTACGTGCCGCCGGAGGGGCCGGGCACGAGCTCGGCCGACCTCTACTCCCTCGCCATGGTGCTCTACGAAATGCACACGGGCAAGGACCGCCTCGACTTCCCCGAGCTGCCCACCAACCTGGAGATTCCTCCGAGCGTGAACCGCGACGAGTGGCGGGCCCTGAACTCGGTGATCTGCCGCGCCGGATCGCCCGACCCGCGGAAGCGCTACGAGTCGGCCCATGGCTTCGTCCGGGCGCTCGAGACGGTCTGCGCGGTGTCCTGGAAGGCGCCGCAGCCGAAGCGCCACATCCTGCCGGCCCTGTTCGGGACGGTGGCGGCGCTGGGCCTGCTCGCCATCGTCGGCGCGACCGGCTGGTGGCTGTGGCAGGACCAGCGGAGCTTCGTCGCCAAGCACGGCGCCCTTCTGTCCGACTCGGGCGAACCGCAGGGGATCGGCGGGTCGGGGCTGCGCACGCCCGTCGGGACGGTGGATCCGCTCGGCGGCGGGGAGGAGAGGGTCGGACCGGAGACCGAAGAGGGTGTCCCCGCGCCCGGGGAAGAGGATCCCGCCGGCGGCCCGGAAGCGACCGAGGGCGGGGAGAACGCGATGGAGACGAAGCCGGAGCCTCCCGTCGCGCCGCCGCAGGACGAGCCCGCCAAGCCGATCGAGGAGAAGCCGGCGCCGCCGCAAAACGAGGCGGAGCCGGAAAGGGCCGTCGCGGAGAAGACCCCCGAGCTGCTCGCCGCGGCGGGGCAGGAGGCGTCCGATGCGGAGAATTCGGACGAGCCGGAAGCCATGCCGATCGTGGCCAAGGAGGTCAAGGGACAATTGAAGATCACGAGCCATCCGCCGGGGGCGCGGGTCTTCCGCGACGGCAAGGAGATCGGCGTCACCGAGACGCGCCTGCTCGATTTCGAGCTCGGGCCGGTCGAGCTGGTGCTGAAGCGCGAAGGCTATCGCGACTACGTCCACCGCCTCGAGGTGAAGGAGGGCGCCCAGATCGTCGAGGCGACGCTGCTGCCCGACCGGGGGCCGGTTCCCGGCAGCGCCTGGACGAACTCGCTCGGCGTCGACTTCCAGCCGGCGCCCCTCGACCGCCACCGCTCCGGCGGCGAGGTGTCGGTGGCGCTCTTCGAGCGCTTCGTCGAGGAGACGGGACAGGAGATCCCCTGGACGGGCCTGCAGGGCATCGCCCACGTGCCGCAGGACGGGGCGCTCTGGCAGTTCTGCGACTGGCTGACGGCGCAGGACCGGCGGGCGGGAGCCCTCGGCCCGCGCGACTACTACCGTCCGCTGCGCAACGAGGTGGATGCCCGCAGCAAGGCTTTCTCCCTGGAGATCGTCCACGATTTCGGCACGCTCGCCCTCAACACCGAACCGAGCGGGGCGGAGGCCTGGCTGGACGGCAAGCCGCTCGGGGAAACGCCCCTGGTCCTCAACGACCTCCGGCTCGGCCCATTCGAAATCGAGCTCTTCAAACCGGGCTTCAAAGCCGCCGTGGCCGAGGGCGAGCTGGTCGGAACGGAGGTGCAGGATCTCGTCGTGGCCCTGACACCCGACGATTCGGTCGTCTTCGGCCAGCGATGGACGAACAGCCAGGGCATGGTCCTCGTCCCGATCGGAGCGCTTCTCGTGGCATCGACGGAGACGCCGGCCCGCGCCTTTCTGGAATATTTGGCGAACCAGGGCGTCACGCTGGACCCGTCGTCCGCCGCCTCGGGCTTGGACTACCCCGCCTCGGGGGTCGACCACGCCGCCGCCGCGGCCTTCTGCGAATGGCTGACGAAGCGCGAGCGCGAGCTCGGCCTGATCCGTCCGTGGCAGCGCTACCGCCTCCCCACCGATCTGGAGTGGAGCCGCTTCGCGGGGCTGACGGGCGAGACGGGGGCGACGCCCGAAGAGCGGAACCGGCTCGGCGGAGGCGCCCTTCCCTGGGGTTCCCAATGGCCGCCTCCGGCCGGAGCGGGAAATTTTGCCGACGTCTCCGCGACGGGCTTCTTCGGAGGCAAGGTGATCGAAGGCTACAGCGACGGCTACGAGACCACCGCCCCCGTGGGGAGCTTCGGCACGGCGGCGAACGGGCTCCACGATCTCGCCGGGAACGTCTGGGAATGGGTGGCGGAGCCCTACACCGACGGGACCGACGGTCTCCACGTGGTGCGCGGCGGCGGGTGGAACTCCGCCGAGCGGGAGGTGCTCGCGACCGCCTACCGCAACCCCGTCCCCGCGACGGCGCGCGAGACGTTCTACGGCTTCCGCTACGTGCTGGAGGACGAGGGGAATTGATTGGCCTCCCCGGCTCAGAGCGCGGCGCTCCGGATGCGCCGCATCTCCTCGAAAATCGAACGGTGCCCCTCCAGGATCAGGCTCGTCACCGCCGGATCGGGCGTGGCGTCCCATTGATCCCGCTCGAAGGTTCCGCCGAGGACGATCCCGTCGCTGCGGGGAAACATGTAGAAGCTCCCCGGCGCGATCAGATTGTAGTCGATCCCCGGCTGGGGCATCAGCACGCTGAGCTGGCCTTTGACCGGCATGAGCTCCTCGTCCCCGAACAGCGCCTTCGCTCCGAGACCGCTGCAGTTGAAGACGATCGGGTGCGGGAGCCGGAACACCTCCTCGGCGGCGCCGAAGCGGCGGATGGAGACCCGTCCGCCCGCCGCGCGGACTTCGCCGAGCAGGGTCTCGAGGTAGGTGGCCGGCTCGATCAGCATCGAATGGAAGCGGCGGACATGCCGGGCGGGGAGGAGGTGCTCTCCGGGCCCGAAGTCGCGCAAGCCGATCTGCAGATGGTGGAGGACGCCCCCGGGGCCGCCCATCCAACCGTTGCTCGGCTCCTCTTCGCCGAGGTAGTAGTTCGGGATCCAGCGGACTCCCCAGCGGGGGCCGACGAGATGTTGGAAATAACGGTGGGAGAACTCCGCCGCCTCCACGAACTGGGCGCCGAAGGCCTCGCTTCGCTTGCTCTGGTCGAAGACCGAGACCGGCCACCACTGCGCCCCCGCGATGTTGGAGGTGGTGCCGGGCGGCAGCTCGCCGGCGTAGAGGTCCACCGTCGCCCCCCGCTCCAGCAGGAGCCGGGCGGTGCTCAGGCCGATCACGCCGCCGCCGACCACGGCGCAGGATTTCCCCGACACCGCGCCTCCGAGCCGGATCGCGAGGTCGGCGCAGCCCCAGGAGAGGCTGATGCCGCCCCCGCCATGGCCGTAGTTGTGGATCAGGATCTTGTCGCCGATCTCGTCGCGGCGCACCACGAAGCCCGAGGGGCGGAAGGGGCGCAGCCCGGCGATGCTGCGGATCTCGAAGGAGGGATCGACCTCGACCGGGCGCAGCGCGGCGCCTTCCACTTCCCCGACGCGGGGCAGGCCCGGGGAAGAGTCGGATTCCTCGCGTTTGCCGCAACCGGGAACGCCGAGTCCGCAGAGCGCGAGGGAAAGGGAATGGCGGCGGGTCATGGCGCGATATCCTGCACGACAACAATCCATTTCTCAAGCCGTTGAGCGCCCGGTCACTCGCTCACCTTCCGCCGGGCGGACTTCCGTTCGGAGCGCTGCCGCTTCGCGGCTCGCAGCCTCGCCTTGGCGGCGCGGGAGGGCCTGCGCCCCTGGTAGCGGCGGCGCGCCCGGGCGCGGGCGGCCTCCAACCTGCGGGCTTCGGCGAGCCTCTCGAGGTGCTCGCAGAGCCGCGCGCGCGCGATCTCGCGGTTCTTCTCCCTCGATCGGGTTTCCTGGCAGCTCACCTCGTGCCCGCTCGGAAGGTGCTTCAGGTAGACGCAGGAGGACGTCTTGTTGATCTTCTGCCCGCCGCTGCCCGAGCCGAGGACGAAGCGCTCCTCCAGATCCTCTTCGAAGAGGCGGAGCCGCTCCATTCGTTCGGCGAGAGTTTCCATGAGAGAGGGCCAGAGGAATCGGGTTGACTGGTGGACTATACCCCCTTGATTGGCGGAATTCCATGAAAGCCGCACGGCCAGAGGTGGATCGCGCCCACGCCATCTACACGAAGCGGAACCTGGCCCTCTACGACTGGTGGGTCTTCGAGGTGTCGAGCCGGCGCTTCTGGCAGTGCGATGCGGAATGGCTGCTCGGGCTCTTCCGCGCCCATCTCACCTCGAACCATCTCGAAGTGGGGGCCGGCACCGGCCACCTTCTCGCTCGGACGATGCCCCCCGGCGATGCTCGTCTCGTCCTCCTCGACATCAACCGGAACTGCCTCGAACGCGCCGGCGCGAGGCTCGCCGCATTCCGTCCCGAACGGATCGAGGGCAACGTCCTGGAGCCCCTCGACCTGCCGTCCCCGCAGTTCGATTCGATCTCCCTGAACTACGTCCTCCACTGTCTGCCGGGATGCGCCGAGAGCAAGGCGAAGGCGGTCTTCGCCCATCTCCTGCCGCATCTGGCGGACGGAGGGACGCTTTTTGGATCGAGCGTTCTCGGACGGGAGGTGCCGCGCTCCCCGCTGGCCCGGGTTCTGATGGCGATCTACAATCGCAAGGGCGTCTTCTCGAATCGGGAGGACTCCCTCGGCGGCCTGATGGAGGCGCTCTCCGCATCCTTTCGCGTCTTCCACGTCGAGGTGAGGGGATGCGTGGCGCTGTTTTGGGGCAAGGAGCCGAAAAGGGGCCGCCAAGACGCTCGCGCGACAGAGTAGCTCCGCTTGATCGCGCTTCTCCGCAGCGATGACAAAAAAGAACCCGGAGAAGGAGCGACGAATCGCCCTCTCCGGGTCCGATGGTAGGATCTGATTTCCCTGAAAAATTCCGTCCGTTGGCAAGTCTCTCGATGGTCAGGATTTCTTCCCAGCCTTCTTGGCGGGGGCCTTCTTCGCAGCCGCTTTCTTGGCGGGGGCGGCCTTCTTGGCGGGGGCCTTCTTCGCAGCCGCTTTCTTCGCGGGAGCAGCCTTCTTGGTCGTGGCTTTCTTCATGGTTCTCTTTTTTGTTGGTATTGGTTTTGTAGGTGCTTTTTCAGCGGGAACTCTCCCTCGGTTCGCTTCGTCGGCTTTGGATGCGGCCGCCCTCGCGGGCGGCTCAGGCTTTTTTG
>CAYMMC010000029.1:5976-13323 GCA_964391125.1 uncultured Akkermansia sp. | reverse complement strand
CCGCTCGTCGCCGAAGCCTCCTCCGACGATCCCGCCGCACTCGCCGAGGACGTCTACCTGACGGTCCTCTCGCGCCATCCCACGGCGGAGGAGATCGCCGAAGTCCGCTCCTACGCCGAGTCCGGCACCGCCCCGGGACGCGCCCTCGCCGCCGACCTCGTCTGGGCGCTGATCAACCAGCCCGAGTTCTTCTACAACCATTGAAAAAAATCCTTTTCGCCTGACACCCTCCGCACTCCCAACCCACGCCTGCCATGACCAGATCCACTCCCCCAGTCTCCCCGCGGCTCGCCCGGGACCTCGCCCGGGTCACGGACTCCTTCGGCGGCGTCCCCCTCTCGAGGCGGGAAGCCCTCCGCCGCTCCGTCTACGGCGCCGCCGGACTCCTCCTCTGCGAACCCTTCGCCCTCCGCGCCGAACCGGCCCCGCTCCCGGCCGGAGGAAAGGCGAAGTCCGTCATCCAGATCTGGCTCTGGGGCGGCCCCTGCCACATCGACACCTTCGATCCGAAGCCGGACGCCGGACGCGACTACACCGGCGCCCTCGACGGCGCCATCGAGACGAACGTCAGCGGCATCCGCATCGGCCAGCTCCTCCCCGAACTGGCCAAGCAGGCCGACAAATACTCGCTGATCCGCAGCATGACCCACGGCAACAACGGACACGAGACCGCCGCCTACCTCGTGCAAACGGGGCGGACCTCGGAGCGCGACGTCTTTCCGGGACTCGGCGCGGTGGTCTCCTACTTCAAGGGCTACGACGCCGGCTACAGCGGCCTCGTCCCGCCCTACGTCGTCCTGACGCAGCCACAAGGCCGCTTCTCCGAGGCGGGCTTCCTCGGCCCCCGCTACAAGCCCTTCGCCACCGGCGGGGACCCCAACGCGAAGGTCTTCGCGGTGGAGGGCATCGTCGCCCCCGGCATCGCGGAGGAGCGCCAGCGGGAGCGCCGCAAGCTCCTCGGCCGGCTCAACACCCTCGGCGGGGCCCTGCCCGGCAACGCGGCGATCCAAACGGTGGTCGATTCGGAGACGCAGGCCTACGAGCTGATCCTCGGCGACGCGGGCAAGCTCTTCGACCTCGGCCAGGAGAAGGACGAGATCCGCGACCTCTACGGACGCAACACCTTCGGCCAATCCTGCCTGATGGCCCGACGCCTCGTCGAGAAGGGCGTGCCCTACATCACGATCAACTACCAGGGCTGGGACACGCACAAGCAGCACTTCCAAATCATGAACCGGAAACTGCCCGAGCTGGACCGGGGGCTCGCCGCCCTCCTCGCCGACCTCGACGGCAGGGGGCTGCTCGAGAGCACCGTCGTCTGGTGCACCGGGGAGTTCGGCCGCACCCCGAAGGTGGCGAACGAATCTCCCTGGAACGGCGGACGCCACCACTACGGCAAGGTCTTCTCCTGCCTCCTCGCCGGCGGCGGCTTCCACGGAGGCCACGTCGTCGGCGCCTCCGACGCCAAGGGCGAGGAGGTGAGCGACCGCCCCGTCTACCCCGCCGACGTGATCGGGAGCATCTACGGCCAGCTCGGCATCCCCGCCGACGCGCCGCTGCCGCATCCGCAGGGCACCCCCACCAAGGTCGTCCCCGACGAATCCGAAGGAGTCCCCACCGGCGGACTCCTCGCCGAACTGGTTTGACCCTCCACAGCCATGGACCGACGCCCCTTTCTTCTCCGCCTCCTCGCGAGCGCGGTGGCACTGGCCGCCGGCGGCGCCGTGGCCGCGCCGCCCCGCATCGGCTTCCTCTATCCCGCCGGAGGCCAGGCCGGCGCCACCTTCGAGGTCAGCGTCGGCGGCCAGTTCCTGGACGACCCCGAGGGGGTGCTCGTCTCCACCGAGGGGATCGAGGCCGAGATCCTCGAGCACGACAAACTTCCCATCGCCCAGGTCGCCGACGACCACCGGGACAAGCTCCGCGAGATCCGGCCCGGACTGGAGGCCCTGAAGGGAAGCGATGCGGACGCGGACGCGACCCCCGACCTCCTCTCCGCCGTCCGGCGGCTCCTCGGCGAGGCCGGGCTGGACGAGAAGAAGATCCGTCTCATGGGCGAATACTACCGCCGCCGCAACGATCCGAAGCAACAGCTAAACACCCAGATCGGCGAGAGCGTGCGGGTGCGCGTGACCATCGCGGAGGACGCCGCTCCCGGGATCCACCACTGGCGCCTGCGGACCGCTTCGGGCCTCAGCAATCCCCTGCGCTTCGTCGTCGGCAATCTCCCCGAAGTCCTCGAGCCCGAGGCGCATCGCTTCGACCTGCTCCAGCAAGTCGGCCTCGCGCCCGACCCGTCCGCGATCCGCCCGCAGCGCCGCCGGACCGAGCCGGTCGCCCTGCCCGTCACCCTGAACGGACGGATCCTCCCCGGCGAGGTCGATGAATTCGCCTTCCACGCGAAGGAGGGCGAGAAGCTGGTCGTCTCCCTGCAAGCCCGCAGCCTCGTCCCCTATCTCGCCGACGCCGTGCCGGGCTGGTTCCAGGCCGTCGTCTCGCTGCACGACGCCAGGGGGCGGGAGCTGGCCTTCGCGGACGACTACCGCTTCGACCCGGATCCCGTGATCTTCTACCAGATTCCGAGAGAGGGGGAATACCGCCTCCGCATCCGCGACTCCATCTACCGGGGACGGGAGGACTTCGTCTACCGGGTCAGCCTCGGCGAGCTGCCCTTCCTCACCGCGATCACTCCGCTCGGCGGGCAGGCCGGATCGGAGGTCGACCTGACCTTCCACGGGGCCAACCTCGCCGAGCACCACTTCCCGCGCCATCCCGTGCCCGCGCGGCCCGGCATCGTCGAGCTGGCCGCGCACGGTCCGGGCGGCCGCTCCAACGCCATCGCCTTCCACGTCGAATCCTTCCCCGAGGACGCGGAGCGGGAGGACAACAACCGGATCGGGGCGGCGAATCCGGTGAAGGTCCCCACGCTCGTCAACGGGACCATCTCGGTCCCCGGCGACGTCGACTACTACCGGGTCCAGGGCGCCGGGAACAAGCCCATGAGCTTCGAGATCTTCGCCCGCCGCCTCGGCTCCCCGCTCGACGCGAACCTGACCGTCTTCGACGACGACGGCGGGATGCTCGCCTACAACGACGACTACGAGGACCCCGCCGCCGGGCTGACCACCCACCATGCCGACGCCCGCGTCACCGTGACCCTGCCCGCCAACGGACGCTGTTTCGTCAGGGTCGCCGACACGCAGAACCGCTACGGCTACGACCACAGCTACCGGCTCCGCATCGCCCAGGCCGTCCCCGGATTCGTGCTCCGCGCCACCCCCGGGACGCTGAACGCGAGACCCGGCGGCGCCGCCCGCCTCACCGTCCACGCCCTGCGCGTCGACGGCTTCGACGGCCCCATCCGCCTGCGGCTCCAGGACGCGCCGGAGGGATTCGCCCTGAGGGGCGGCCCCGTGCCGGAGGGGGAGGAAAAGGTCGAGGTCGCCATCGCCGTGCCCGACGCCGACACGGACCGGCCCGTCGCCCTGCGACTCGAGGGCGTCGCCGAGATCGAAGGCAAGACCGTCGTGGTCGAGGCCGTGCCCGCCGAGGACATGATGCAGGCCTTCGCCTACCGCCATCTCGTGCCGGTCGACTCGCTCCTGATCGACGTGCGCACTCCGCCCGAAAAGCCCGCCCCCTGATCCGCCTCCCGATTTCACCCCAGCCCCGCAATGAGACCGACGCCCCGACCATCGCTGCTCCCGCTCCTGCCGGCCTTCGTCCTGCTGCTCCCCCTCGCCTCCTGCCGCGAGGCCCCCGCAGGAAGCGCGGCCGCCCCCGCCGTCGCCACCTTCGGGGGCGGCTGCTTCTGGTGTACCGAGGCGATCATGGAGCGGCTCGAAGGCGTTCTCGACGTGCGGTCGGGATACATGGGCGGCCACCTCGCGAACCCGACCCACGAGCAAGTCTCCCGCAAGGACACCGGCCATGTCGAGGTCGTCCAGTTGGACTACGATCCCGGCCGGATCGGCTACGAAGAACTCCTCGACGTCTTCTGGCAGTCGCACGATCCGACCTCCTGGGACCGCCAGGGGGAGGATCGCGGTCCGCAGTACCGCTCGGTCGTCTTCGCCCACGGCCCCGGACAAAGGGAGCTCGCGGAACGCTCGAAGCGGGCCCTCGACGCATCCGGCAAATTCCCCGACCCGGTCGTCACCGAGATCCGCGAGGCGGAAGTCTTCTGGCTCGCCGAGGAGAAGCACCAGGATTTCTACCGCAACAACCCAGACTACGGATACTGCCGGGTCGTAATCTCTCCCAAGATGAAGAAATTCGGCTTCGAATGACCCAGCGCCCCGCATCCACCCCGCACCGGCCCCCGGCCACCCCTCCCGTGAAATCGATCAACGACAACGGCCCGCTGCCCGACGAGCCGCCCCGCCGGAACGCACCGGCGCCGGAGCCCCCCTCGCTCCGCCTGCTGGACTGCACCATCCGCGACGGCGGCCTGATGAACGCCCACCGCTTCGAGGACCGCGTCGTCGCGGCGGTCCATGCCGCCTGCGCCGAGGCCGGGATCGACTACATGGAGATCGGCTACCGCGCCTCGCGCAAGGACATCGCGAGCGGCCGGAACGGCTGCTGGAAATACTGCCTCGAGGAGGACATCCGGCGCGTCGTCGGAGACCGGGACGACGGCCCCAAGCTCTCCATCATGGCCGACGCGGGGAAATGCGACTTCCGCGAGGACATCCCGCGACGGAGCGAGAGCGTCGTCGATCTCGTCCGCGTCGCCTGCTACCGGCACCAGCTCCCCCTCGCCCTCGAGATGGTGAAGGACGCCCGCGACAAGGGCTACGAAACCACCCTCAACCTCATGGCCGTCACCACCATCGGAGACGGCGAGCTCGACGAGACGCTCCCGCTCCTCGCCGCCTCCGAGGCCGACGCCGTCTACGTCGTCGACAGCTTCGGCGCGCTCCACATGGCCGAGACCCGCCGGCTCGTGGAAAAATACCTCGCCGCGGTCTCCTCCGCGGGGATCCGGGCGGGCATCCACGCCCACAACAACCTCCAGCTCGCCTTCGCCAACACCCTCGAGGCCCACGCCGCCGGCGCGACCTGGCTCGACGCGACCATGGGCGGACTCGGACGCGGGGCCGGCAACTGCCCCATGGAGCTCCTCCTCGGCTTCCTCGACGATCCGAGATACCGGCTGCCGCCCGTGCTCCAGTGCGTCGCCGAGACGATCGAGCCGATGCGGGCCGATCTGGGGTGGGGCTTCGACCTCCCCTACATGGTCACCGGGCTCCGCAACCTCCATCCCCGCAGCGCCATCGCCTTCAACGCCGCCGGGCCGGGAGGCGACATCGCCGCCTTCTACGAGGCCTCCGTCGCCGAATCCGAGGCCTCCTCGCCCGAACCGAACCGCCCGCGTCGCGAAGCGATTCCCTGAAACCCGGCCGGGATGGCGCGACATCGGCGAAAGTTTTGACAAAGATCAATGAAAAAGGCGCATTTCGCCGCTAATGTCGCGGCTCCATGAAGTTTGCCGCCCCTCCTTCGAACGCCATCCCAACACCGCACTCCAAGAAGCGCATGGTCCCGCTCCGCCGCCTCCTCCTTCCCGCCCTCGCCCTTTTCCTCGTCCAATGCGGACAGCGCGAGCTCAGCCCCAACGAGAAAATGTCCCAGGAAGGCCTCGCCAAGGAGCTCGAAGCCCTGGCGGCGGCCGCTCCGCCCGCCTCCGCTCCGTCCGATGCCGCCGCGCCGTCCGCCCAGACCGAGCCCGGCGCGGTCGCCGCTCCGCCTGCGGACCGGTCCTACGAGTTCTATGCCCGCTCCACGCAGCAGCCCGACAAACCCGTCACGGGACAAGAGGTGGCGGTCCTCACCGACGCCCCCCACGTGCCCCCCCCGCTCACGCGCGATCACCCCACCAAGGTGAAAATCGAACTCGAATGCGTCGAGCTGGTGAAGCGCCTCGCCGACGGAGTGGACTACACCTTCTGGACCTTCGGCGGCAGCGTTCCGGGCAAGTTCATGCGGATCCGCCAGAACGACGAGGTGGAGTTCCACCTCATGAACCACCCCGACAGCAAGATGCCCCACAACATCGACCTGCACGCCGTGACCGGACCCGGCGGCGGAGCGGCGGCCTCCTTCACCACCCCGGGGCACGTCTCCGTCTTCTCCTTCAAGGCGCTCAATCCCGGACTCTTCGTCTACCACTGCGCCACCGCCCCCGTCGGCATGCACATCGCCAACGGGATGTACGGCCTCATCCTCGTCGAGCCCATCGGCGGCCTTCCCAAGGTCGACAAGGAGTTCTACGTGATGCAGTCCGAATTCTACACCGAGGGCGCCTACGGCGAAGGAGGGCTCCAGGCCTTCAGCATGGAGAAGGCCCTCGCCGAGAACCCCGACTACGTCGTCTTCAACGGCTCCGTCGGGGCCATGGCCGGCGACAACGCGGTCGACGCCAAGGTCGGCGAGACGGTGCGTCTCTTCGTCGGCAACGGCGGCCCCAACCTCATCTCCTCCTTCCACGCCATCGGCGAGATCTTCGACACCGTCTACGGCGAGGGCGGCATCCGCCCGAACCAGCACCAGGTGCAGACGACCCTGGTTCCCGCAGGCGGCGCCGCCATCGTCGAGTTCGGGCTGGAGGTGCCCGGGAACATCACCCTCGTCGACCACTCCATCTTCCGGGCCTTCAACAAGGGCGCCATCGCCACGATCCAGGTCACCGGCGAGGAGAACCTGCTGACCTACTCCGGCAAGCAGCACGACCGAGTCTACATGCTCGAAGGCGGGACGATCCAGACCATCCCGCAGCAATCCAGCCAGTTGGCGCCGGCGGCGAACAAGCAGGAGCGCATCGACCGCGGCAAGATGGTCTACAACCAAGTCTGCATGGCCTGCCACCAGCCCGAGGGCCAGGGCATCCTCCAGGCCTTCCCCCCGCTCGCCGAGGCCGACTACCTCAACGCCGACGTGAACCGCGCCATCTCGACGGTGATCCACGGCCTCGAGGGCTCCATCACCGTCAACGGCCAGGTCTACAACAGCATCATGCCCCAGCTCGGCCTCGACGACGAGCAGGTCGCCAACGTGCTCACCTACGTCTACAACAGCTGGGGCAACAACGGCACCGAGGTCCTCCCGGACATGGTCAAAGAAATCCGCGCCCTGCCCGCCCCCCCTCCGGTCGGCCAGAACCACTGATCCCCTCTCCGGTCCCTTCGCGATGAGATCCCCCGCCCCGCCCCTCCCCGGCCTCCCGGCCTGCCTGCTCTGGCTCGTCCCGCTCGTCGGCGCCCATTCCGCAGGGGCGGCGGACGAGGCGGCCCCGCCCGCGGGCATGGTCTCCGTCTCCGGCGGCAGCTACACCCCCCTCTATTC
>CAYMMC010000029.1:0-5966 GCA_964391125.1 uncultured Akkermansia sp. | reverse complement strand
GCGAGGTCGCCCCCTTCTTCATCGACGAGACCCTGGTCACGAACCGCGAGTTCCTCGCCTTCGTCGAGGAGCATCCCGAATGGAGGCGTTCGGAGATCGAGCCGACCCGGGCCGATTCGAAGTATCTCTCCCATTGGCGGGGCGACCTCGACCCCGGCGACGAAGCGCTGCTCCAGGCGCCCGTCACCAACGTCTCCTGGTTCGCCGCCAAGGCCTACTGCGAAGCGCGGGGGAAACGGCTTCCCAGCCAGGACGAATGGGAGTTCGTCGCCCTCGCCGACGCGACCCGCCCCGACGCGAGCAAGGACCAGGAGTTCCTGAAGCAGCTCCTGCAGTGGTATTCGAAACCCTCGGGCGGCCCCCTGCCCCCCGCCGCCTCCGCCGAGGCGAACGTCCACGGGATCCGCGGTCTCCACGGCCTCGTCTGGGAATGGGTCGGCGACTTCAACTCGAGCATGGTGGTGGGCGACTCCCGCAGCGACAGCTCGCTCGAGCGCCGGCTCTTCTGCGGCGGCGAATCGCTCTACGCCTCGGACGTGGGGAACTACGCGGCCTTCATGCGCTACGCCTTCCGCTCCAGCCTCAAGGGCGCCTACTGCGTGAGCAGCCTCGGCTTCCGCGGAGCCCGCTCCGTCGCGCCCGAACCGCGGCGGACGCCCTCGCCGGGATTCTCCACCCTCTACGGCCTGCCAGGCCTCTGGCGGACCCAGGACGGAGAAAGCGTCGCCCTCGCGCAGCTCCGCGGGAAGCCCCGCGTCGTCACCCTGGGCTTCACCCGCTGCGAATACTCCTGCCCCAGGATCTTCGCGGACATGCAGCGGATCGAAGCCGCCCTCGGCCCGGACGCCGACGGCATCGGATTCACCTTCTTCTCGATCGACCCCCTGCACGACACCCCCGCGGCCATGGCCAAGAAGATGGCCGATCTGAAAATGGACCCGTCGCGCTGGACCTTCCTCGCCGCGCCCGACGCCGCCGCCCGGGAGCTGGCCGTCGCCCTCGACTTCCGGTTCCAGGAGGTGCAGGGTTCCTTCGCCCACTCCAACCTCATCGCCGTCCTCGACGCCGAGGGCAGGGTCGTCCACCGCGAGGAGTCCCTCGGCGCCGACATCGCCCCGACCCTGGAGGCCCTGCGCTCGCTGGCGCCCTGAGGGGGAGGGTGCGATCACCGGTCGCGTCCGCCGTCCGCCGCCGCCAGGCCCCAGTCGATGGCGTTGCGCAGCAAGCGGCGGAAGGCGGCGTCCTCGAAATCCTCGACGTGGCCGAGCGAGGTGTAGAAGACGGGGGCCTGCCCCGGGCCGAAGCGGTGGGTCCAGGCCACCGGCTCGCCGGGCCGGCCCGGAACCGTGCCGACGAGCAGGGCCGTGGCGGCGGGGGCGAGCGGTCCGGTGTTGTAGAGCTTGGCGTGGCCGACGAATCCGGCGAGGGAAATGCCGGCGAGGATGGGGTGCTTCTCCGCGCCCGGCGCCGCCGCGAGGGTGGACACGGCCTCGTCGCGATAGTAGCCGGTGTAGTTGCCGCCGAGCACTTCGGCGTCGAATTCCAGCCACGCGTCCAGCCGGGGGTCGAGCGGAGCGTCCTTGTCCTTCGGCAGCGGGGAGAAGGCGTGGCTGGCGGTGCGGATGCCGAGCAGCGGCTTGCCCGAGGCGAGGAAGCCGCGCACCGCGTCGAGCTGCTGCTTGACCGGGGTGCGGCGGCGCACGCTGACGAGGAGCAGGTCGGCGTCGCGCAGGGCCTCCACCAGGCCGGGGAAGTGGTTCTTGTCCGTCTCGTCGGCGTGGACGACGGTCACGCGATGCCCCAGCGGCTCGAGTTCCGCCTTCGCGAACTCGGGCAGGGTCTCCCAGGTGCGGTATTCGTCCTCGCCGATCATCAGGACGAGATGGGCCGCCTGGGCGGGGACGAGCCACGCGGCAACAAGGAGGGCGAGGAGGCGGAGGGTCGCTTTCATGACGGGTCGGCCATGGCGGTCACTTCTCCTTCGCATAGGCCTCCCAGGCCTCGGCGATCTTCGCGGCCTTCTCGTCGCCTTCGTGGAAGACGATGCGGTTCCGCAGGGTGAAGGACTCCCCCTTCTTCAGGACGACGGGCGCCTCCGCCTCCTCGCCCGCGACGCTCTTGAGCCCGAAGGGATTGGCGGTGAGCAGTCCGTAGGTGCGGGCGTGCCAGGGCGTGGGATGGCGCAGGCTGGCGGGATGGTCCAGCACGGCGATGCCGAGGACGTCCCCGCCCTTCCCGTCGACCGGGCCGTTGAAATCGCACCATGCCGCCCGCTTGCCCCAGGCCTCCTCGCCTTCCTCGCCGGTGCTCAGGACGATGCGTCCCCCCTGCTCCGACTTCACGGCCATGGCGTGGGCGACGCGCAGGCTCAGGCCGGCGTCCTTCGCGTCGGCGAAGACGACCGGGTCGGCCACGGCGGTGAAGACGATGTCGGCGTCCACGATCCGCGAACCGTTCTCCGCCACGGAGAAAGTGAAGGTACGCAGGTCCGTGGCCAGGGTCGCGCCGGCGGGGTCGAGGTAGTCGCTCGCGACCTTCAGCACGGCCTTGCCGCCGGAGGCCGAGGCCTCCAGCACCTCGCGGTGCTTCGTCGCGCCCAGCGACTTCATCAGCTCCGCCAGCTTCGCCTCGTCGCCCTTGGCCCGGGCCTCCATGGTGAGCCGCTCGTGCCAGGTGTCGAAGTCGTTGACGAACTGGTGGCCGAACCAGAAGGAGCGGTGATGGGGGTGGTCCTGCGCCTCGCCCTCCACGTCCGCCATCGGGTAGGCCCGGGTCATCTCCTTGCCCGTCGGCCCGATCACGGGATGGAAGTAGGGCTTGTTCGTCGCCTCGTCGCCGGTCACGTATTTGGTGAAGAGCCCGCCGTCGACGAGGATCGAGACTCCGTCGCCCTCCCGCTTGATCGAAAGCTCCGCCGCGTCGGCGGGCGGCAGGAAGGAAAGGGCAAGGACGAAGGAGGCGAGGGGGAGCGGTTTCATTGGCGTTGCGGAGATCGGAGAGGCGAAAACCCTACGGAATCGCATTCTCCGCCTCCACGCAAGACGGCAATCGCGCCCGCATCGCGGGACGGGTGCCTCCGCCCCCCCACCCCCGGCCCTTGCCCGTGCGAAGCGGGCAGGCGGGCCCGGCACGGACGCCACCGACTTCCCCGAGGTCCTCCGCATCCCGCGATTGTGCGGTCTTTTCGGTCGCCAGGGACGCGAAGTTGCGTTCATATTCCGACCCTTTCCATCACGCCTCTCGCCGCCCCATGACCAAGTCCTCCTCCCCCCCCTCCCGCCGCGGCGCCATCGCCGCTCTCGTCGCCGCCTTCCTCGGATGGATGTTCGACGGCTTCGAAATGGGCCTCTTTCCGCTGATCGGCCGCCCCGCCCTGCAGGACCTCCTCCCCGACGCCACCGACGCGGCGCGGGGCCAGTGGTTCACCATCATCATCGCCGTCTTCCTCGTCGGCGCGGCCACCGGCGGGGTCTTCTTCGGCTGGCTCGGGGACAAGCTGGGCCGGATCAAGGCCATGACCCTCGCCATCCTCACCTTCGCCATTTTCACGGGCCTCTGCGGCTTCGTGACCGAAGCCTGGCAGTTCGCGGTCCTCCGCTTCGTCGCCTCCCTCGGCATGGGCGGCGAATGGGCCCTCGGCGTCGCCCTCGTCAACGAGGTCTGGGGATCGAAGAACCGGGCCTGGGTCGCCGGCATGATCGGCGCGGCGGCGAACTTCGGCTTCCTCGGCACCGGTCTCCTCAGCCTCTACCTCAACGCCAGCCTGGAAACGGTGGGCGGCTGGATGCAGGCCATCGGCATCAGCGAAGGCGCCGCGGACTACCTCCTCCACAACCGCGGCTGGCGCTTCCTCGCGATCAGCGGCTCCTTCCCCGCGATCATCGTCTTCTTCGTCCGGCTCTTCGTCCCCGAATCCCACAAGTGGGAGGAGGAGAAGCGCTCCGGCGCCACCTCGCACTGGGCCACCAAGGATCTCCTCGGCGTGCTCCTCGCCGCCGTCGTCGCCCTCGGCATCATCGCCCTCTGGTCGCCCGGCGTCTTCGAGAAGGTCGGCAACCTCGTCGCCCTGCCGGCCACGGCGGTGGGCCTCGCCATCGTGCTCTGGGGCTATCTCCTGCCGGTGCGCCGCTATCTCGGCCGCGCCCATGGCGGCGGCACGATCACGACGACCGACCGGGCCGCCGTGATGCGCAACCTCATCATCGGCGCGGGCCTCGCCGCCGTCTCCCTGATGGGCACCTGGGGCTCGACCCAGCAGGCCGCGAAGTGGGCCTCCTTCCTCTCGCCGGACGGCCCGCAGTCGAACGTGATCGAATACGTCGTCATCTCCCTCGCGATCGGGGCCATCGTGGTGGCGCTGCTGGCCCCCCTCCTCGCCGACCGCCTCGGACGGCGGCTCACCTATCTGATCCTCTGCGTCGTCGCCCTCGCCTCGGCGCTGGTCTTCTTCCAGATGAACGACTCCTACGACGGCAGCGGCGTCCCCGTCCGCCTTCTCGTCACCGCCTTCCTCCTCGGCGGCCTCACCGCCTCGTTCTACGGCTTCTTCCCCCTCTATTTCCCCGAGCTGTTCCCCACCAGCGTCCGCGCCACGGGGCAGGGCTTCTGCTTCAACTTCGGCCGCATCATCGCCGCGATCGGCTCGCTTCAGTTCGTGAACCTGATGGGCCTGTTCGGCTCCGGGAAGATCGTGGAGCTCGAGGGCGAGGCCCGGCGGCTCGCCCAACTGCAAGTCGAGGCGAACGCCTTCTCGATGCTGGCGTGCATCTACGTCGTCGGCATGGTCCTGATCTGGTTCGCGCCGGAGACCAAGGGCCAGGCGCTGAAGTGACGCCGGAATCGGCTCAGCGCTCCCCGATCCCGAGCCAGCGCAGCATCGGCGACCCCGCCGCCTGGCAGAAGGAACAGCGCGCCGACCGGGTTCTTCCCGGACGCGACGCATGAGGCTTCTGGACCGCAATATCGTGATCTACGCCACCCAGCCCGCGAATGGCTGGTTGCGCGCTCGGAGATTCTCTCCCGGCCCTTCGCCGTCTCGCAAGCCACCCGCATCGAAGTCCTCGGTTGGCACCGCCTGACGCCGTAAGACAAGACCGATCTCGAATCGTTCCTTGCCGCCGGGTTGGTGCTCCCTATCACGGATGCCGTCGCCGACGGTGCGATCACCCTGCGCCAAGCCCGCAAATTGTCCCTTGCCGACGCCCTCATCGCCGTCACCGCGCTCGAGCATGATTTGGAGCTTTCCACGCGCAACACTGGCGACTTCAAACACATCTCCGGCTTGAAATGGTCGAATCCCTTCGATCAGGCTCCTGCCGCGCCACCTTGACTGTCCGCCTCGTGGATTTCATGCTTTTCTGCGTCAGCTTTTCGGATTCCACAGGGACGGCGCAGCAGGCGGGGTGGAGGGCCTTGCGAGAGCTCCTTCCTCTGTGGAAAACAATTGTCACAATGGTTCGGAGTCGCCCGCAATGGTCAGGACGACCTTGCGCTCCGCCATGAAATCGCTCCTCGCCGCCCTGCTGGCAACCGCCGCCTTGCCGCTTCTCCCGCTCCCGGCCCAGGATTCGCGCGTCTGGACCAGCGCGGAAGGCGACAGAACCTTTGAAGGCGTGCTGCGCGGCTACGACGCCGCTGCGGGCGAAGTCACCGTCGTCATGCCGGGCGGGCGCACGGTCACCTTCCCGCAGGAGCGCCTCTCCGAAGCCGACATCGCCTTCGTCAAGCAATGGCAGTCGGCTGAGGATGCCGTCGCGCGGCAGGCCGCGGGCGGGCGCGAGGAGTTCCAGACGCCGGGCAACGGAACCAACCTCGGCGTCTGGCGGATCACCCACGAACCCGCCATCCGCCACTGGGCGGAGTACCACAACACCCAATGCTGGAGCCACGACGGACGCTACCTCGCCTACATCCGCCGCCCGCCCGACCCGGACTTGGGCGGCTACGTCGATGCGGGCATCGAGGTC
>CAYMMC010000028.1:2693-13694 GCA_964391125.1 uncultured Akkermansia sp. | reverse complement strand
GGGCCTCGCCCCGCGCAGTCGCGACAGCGGGCGGGAGCAAGGCCGCCGATTCAGCGGCGGCGGGCGCGCCGACGTCCGCCGCGCCCTCTACATGGCTGCGGTGAGCGCCAGCCGCTGCAACCCCGTGCTTGCGCCCTTCTACCAGCATCTCAGAGCCCAAGGCAAGCCTGCCAAGGTCGCCCTCACCGCCGTCATGCGCAAACTCCTTGGAGCCATGAACGCCCTCCTTAAAAATCCTTCTTTTACTCTTGCTTAAAACACCGTTGCTCCAAGTCGGTGCAACGGGCCGTCGGCAGTCATCCCGGAAAGTCGAATTGGTCGTTTCCTCATGGCTTGGAGGGGAAGCGCCCGGTTCACGCCGCCTGCGGCGTCCGGCGGAAGGGTTCGTAGTCGCGCGATGCTTCCAGAGCGCCGGCAGCAGCACGGAGAGCTTGCGGGCCACGGCGACCACCGCCCGCTTCTTCGCCGCCTTGCCGCCACGCGCCGCGATCCTCCGCCCGTAGCGCCTCGGCTCGCAGTCCGGGCCGAAGCACCCGAGGATGCATTGCGCCCCCTGCACCAGGAGCCGCCTCGGGCAGGGGTTGCCCTCCTTGCCCGCCGGCATCTGCTTGTCGCCGTCGCCCGACTGGTCCCGGCCGGGCACCAGCCCCAGCCACGCACCCACGTCCCAGCTCTCGGGGAAGCGTCCGGGATCCTCGACGCCCAGCACGAAGGCGATGGAGGTGATGGGGCCACCCCCCCGGGATCTGGCGCAGTCGCCCGGTCTCGGAATGGCGCTCGGCGATCCGCCCGATGGCCTCCTCGCAGACGGCGATCTGCTTGCCCAAGGCCTCCACGGCGGCGAGGACGGGCCCGGCCAGGGCCAGCAGTCCGGGGTTGCTGCTCCTCGAGATGGACGCGCGCCTTCCCAGGGAAGGACGCGCTGGAGCAGCCCGGCAGGCGCGCCCCGAGGGACTTCACTGCGCCCCGCAGCGAGTTGACCAGGGCGCTGCGCTGGCGCACCAGCGTGTCGCGCATCTTCACGGGCAGCGGTCGAGCTGGGCCTGCTCGCCGCAGTGCTCCACGGGGTGGAGCAGTTCGGGGTCCACCCTCGCGAGGCGGGCGAGGCCCCGGGCGTCGAGCCGGTCGCACTTGCGCTTGTTGCCATAGATGGCCTTCAGCTTTCGGGGGTTGGCCACCGGCACGCGCCTCCGCAAGCCTGGAGCAGGCGGCCGGTCCAGGGGCTGCGGGCGCCCACCTCAATGGCGGACAGCGCCCCGGGGAACTCCTTGCACAGCCGCTCCAGGGCGGCGCGGGCGTTGGTGACGGAAGTCTCGCGGAGGATTTTTCCCGCTCGGTCCATCACGCAAACGGCGTGTTTCTTGTCTCCGAGGTCGATGCCGACTACGGTCTGCGGTGTGGTCCGGTCTTTTTTCATAGGAAGGCAAGGATAGCATCGAGTCCGTTGGCACGGCCTCACCTTCTCATTCTATCTACCCTCGCCTCGCGGCAAGACCGTCCTCCGCCGCCCTGCCTCTCTCGTAGGCCTCGATGATGCGGGCGACGACGGGATGGCGCACCACGTCCTTGCCCTCGAAGCGGACGAAGGAGACCCCCTCGATGCCGCCGAGCAGCTCCATCGCCTCGAGCAGCCCGCTGCGGGCCTTGGGTCGCAGGTCGATCTGCGAGGGGTCGCCGGTGACGATGCACTTGGAATGCTCGCCGATGCGGGTCAGGAACATGAACATCTGCTCGCGGCTGGCGTTCTGCGCCTCGTCGAGGATGACGCAGGCGCGGTTGAGGGTGCGCCCCCGCATGTAGGCGAGCGGGGCGATCTCGATGAGGTTCTTCTCGGCGAAGCGGATCGCCTCGGCCCCGTCGAGCATCTCGTTCATCGCGTCGTAGAGCGGACGCAGGTAGGGCAGCACCTTCTCCTCCAGCGCGCCGGGGAGGAAGCCGAGGGCCTCGCCCGCCTCCACGGCGGGGCGCGTCAGGACGATGCGGTCGATCTGGCGGCTCTTGAGCAGGTCGAGGGCGTAGGCCATGGCCAGGAAGGTCTTGCCCGTGCCCGCCGGACCGATCCCGAAGACCACGTCGCTGCGGTCGAGGGCCTCGACGTAGGCGAGCTGGTTCGCGGTGCGCGGGGTCACCGCCGGCTTCGACCCGCTCCCGAGCAGCCGATAGCGGAAAAGGTCGGCCACCTTCAGCCCCGGCTCGCCGGGCCGGTCGGCGAGGGTCTCGGCGGCGGCGCCGAGCGCGTAGCGGAAGGAGTGCGCGTTGATCGTGCCCCCCTTGCGGCGGGCCTCCTCGAGATCGCCCAGCACGGCGGCCCCGAGCTCGACCCGCTCGGGCGGGCCCTCGAAGCGGATCCACGAGTCGCGCGTCGTCACGGTGAGGCCGAGCCTCGTCTCGAGCTCCTTGAGCAGGGAGAGATCGTCCGCGAACAGTCCGTGGAGGAAGTGCGGCGTCTCGAACTCTAGCGTCTTGTCGGCCATGCCCGCGGTGACGGCGCTCAGCGGTAGCCGTAGACCACCCCCCAGTCGACCACTCCGGTGAACTCCCCCACCCCGTCGACGGGCTCGTTGGCGCCCCGCTCCGCCTTGGTCATGCCGGGGCCCTTCTTCTCGTAGCTGGCCACGACGCGGACGAAGTAGGTCGCGGTCTTCTGCGGCAGGGCGCGCACCCCGGCGAAGGAGTCGCGGGCGAAGGACTCGAGGCCCACCGCGTTGCCCTCGCCGTCGAAGATGTCGATGCGGATCGTGGCCCCCGGCCAGCTCGTGCCGGCCCAGAACCAGTATTCGTTGCCGCGGAAGAGCTGGTGGCGGATGAGGAGCGGCTTGCCCGGCTCGACCTCGCCCGACCAGTTGTCCTCGCGCACCTCGAAGCCCTGGTCGACGTAGGGCGCGGCCGCCTCCAGGGCCATGGAGATCGCTTCGTTGACGAAGCCGTGGACGGCCCCGCCGACGGCGAGGACGGACGCGACGGCGATCGCGGTGGCTTTGCGGGGGAACTTCATCCGGATCTCGTCGAAAGGGGTTCAGTTGGCGGGACCGGCGGCGGCCTCCTTCTCGAAATAGAATTCCTCGAGCATGGCGCGGCTGATGTCGTGGAGCTGCCGGACCTCCTCCTCCGCGAGGTTGCCGGGTTCGGCGACGATGGCCTCCAGCCGGGCCAACCCGGTGGCGATCGCGCGGATCTCGGGCGAGGCGGCGGCGGCCCCGCGCATCGAGGCGATCAGGTCGCGGAAATGCGAGACGAGCCCGGGCTGGTTCAGCAGCTCGGCCTTGTCCTCGCTGTAGGCGTTGCCGATGAAGGCGGTGACCACGTTGGTCCCCCGCAGCCAGCCCCCGAGGCTGACGAGGTCGGCGAGCTCGTCGTCCCTCAGCCTCTCCATCGTGCTGCGCACGGTCTGCAGGGTGGCGTCGAGCTCGTCGCGCACCCGCGCCCAGTCGCGCTGGCCCGCCGCCTCGACGATGGCGAGGCTGTGGGGCCGCACCGCGCTCGCCAGGCCGAGGGATTCGGAGAGGGAGAGGACCCGCTTGCCGATGGTCTCGATCTCTCCGCTGTTCCTCGCCTGGACCGCGATGAAGCCCTCGGCGACGAGACCGCCGAAGGTCAGCGCGAGGAGGGAGCGCTCGCCCCCGCGGGAGCGCTCCGGCGGCAGGGCGATGCCGCTGTTCCAGTCGGGCTCGTCGAGCTTGTCGAGGACGGCGAAGATCTCCGCCGGGATCGGCACCACGACTTTGTCGATGAACTCGCCGGGAAAGTTCGCCAGGTCGATGCGCTCGGGGGTGGCCGCGGCCTCCTCGGCGTCCTGCGCGAATCCCGCCCCTGCGGCCAAAACGGACAGCGCCGCGAGGGCGCCGAGGGGGGGGAAGAAGAATCGGGGCATTTCAATCATTGGGAATCCGCCCGAATTATCGCAGAAAACCGCCGGGGATCAATCGGGCATCTGCAATGGACGCGATCTGGCGCGATGTTCGCAAAGTCCCCTTCCCTACCCGCTCCCATCATCCCGCCCCATCCCTCTCTTGACGCCAGGGGGAATCGTTCGACCATGGGCGGATCATGAGGTTCCTCCCGCTCCTTCTCTGCGCCCTCGGCGCGACGGCGATCCACGCCGCGCCGCCCTTCGAGCCGAACTACGACGAGTCCCTCGCCAACCCCCTGCCCATCCCCGACGTCCTCGTCGCCGGCGACGGCTCCCGCATCGCCGACCGGGACGCCTGGGAGAAACGCCGCCGCCCCGAGCTGCTCTCGCTCTTCTCCAGCGAGGTCTACGGCAGGACTCCGCAGAAGGCCGTGCCCGCAGCCTATTCGCCGATCGGCGAGGACAAGGAGGTCTTCGGGGGGAAGGGGCTCATGCGCCAGATCGAGATGCGCCTGGGCGAAGGCGAGACCCAGCGGAGCGCCCAGATCCTCCTCTACCTGCCCGCCGGCGCGAAGGACGAGCCGGCGCCCGTCTTCGTCATGCTGAACTTCTGGGGAAACCACAGCCTCGGCGAAGACGCGGACATCGTCCTCAATCCCGGATGGTTCCGCTCCAACCAGGACAAGCAGATCGTGGGGAACCGCGCCACCGAGGCCTCCCGGGGCGTCTCGGCCGCGCGCTTCCCCATCGAGGCCATCCTCGACCGGGGCTACGCCCTGGCCACGACCTACTACGGCGATTTCTCCCCGGACCGCCGCGACGGATTCGGCGACGGAGTCCACGCCCTCTTCGACCGGGACGACGAGGCGGAGCCCGCCGGGGACGCCTGGGGGAACATCGGCGCCTGGGCCTGGGGCCTGAGCCGCATGGCCGACCACCTCGTGGGGCTGCCCGAGATCGACCCCGGGCGGATCGCGGTGCTGGGTCATTCCCGCCTCGGCAAGACCGCGCTCTGGGCCGGCGCCCAGGACGAGCGCTTCGCCCTCGTCATCAGCAACAATTCGGGCGAGGGCGGCGCCTCCCTCGCGAAGCGGAACTTCGGCGAGACGGTCGGACGGCTGAACGAGACCGTGCCCCGCTGGTTCTGCCCCAACTACGACAAATACTCGAAGAACGAGGCCGCCCTGCCCATGGACCAGCACGCCCTCGTCGCCCTGATGGCGCCGCGGCCGGTCTACATCGCCAGCGCCACCGAGGATCTCTGGGCCGATCCCCTGGGCGAGTTCCTCGCCGGAAAGCTGGCCGGGCCGGTCTACGCTCTCTATGGAAAGGAGGGCCTGGGCGTGACCGGGCAGCCCGCCCCCGACACCCCCGTCGGCGGCGCCATCGGCTACCACCTGCGGGCCGGGAAGCACGACCTGACCGCCTACGACTGGCAGCGCTTCATGGACTTCGCCGACCGGCAATGGTCCCGCTGAGCGATCGCGCCAGCGGAAAGGCTTGCGGGAGGGGCTCGGGGGACGATACTGCCGCGAGGCAACGACATGAAAACATCCCTTCTTATCTCCCTGCTCGCCCTGCCCCTCGCCCTCTCCGCCGCGGAGCCGGGCCAATGGGTCGATCTCTTCAACGGCAAGAACCTCGACGGCTGGACCCAGCGCGGAGGCGTGGCCGACTACGCGGTCGAGGACGGCGCCATCGTCGGCACGACCGTCCCGAAGACGCCCAACTCCTTCCTCTGCACCGAGAGGAACTACGCGAACTTCATCCTTGAACTCGAGTTCAAGGTCGATCCCACGCTGAACTGCGGCGTGCAGATCCGCTCGAACAGCCTTCCCGACTACAAGGACGGCCAAGTCCACGGCTATCAGGTGGAGATCGACCCCTCCGACCGGGGCTGGAGCGGAGGGATCTACGACGAGGGCCGCCGCGGCTGGCTCGACGACCTCTCCGACAAGCCCGCCGCCCGCTACGCCTTCAAGCAGGACGACTGGAACCACTTTCGGGTCGAGGCCGTGGGCGACCGCATCCGCACCTTCCTCAACGGCGTGCCCGCCGCCGACCTGGTCGACGACATGACCCCCACCGGCTTCATCGCCCTGCAAGTCCACGGCATCGGCAACCGCGAGGAGACCCTCCAGGTCCAATACCGCCGCATCCGGATCCAGGATCTCGGCGAAGCGACCTCCTACCGCACTCCCGAGACCCCCGCCTACGCCTACGAGGGCCCGCTGGCGAAGGAGGGCGCCGCCTTCCGCAAGCTCGCGGAGGGCTTCAAGTTCACCGAGGGCCCCGCCTTGGGGCCGGACGGGAAGATCCATTTCAGCGACATCCCCAACGAGCGCATCCACGCCTACGACCCCGCCACGGGAGCGACCACGGTCTTCCGCGAGAACAGCGGCAAGGCCAACGGGCTCTTCTTCACCCCGGCGGGCGCCCTGGTCGCCTGCGAGGGAGGAAGCCGCCGCCTCACCCGCACCGACTTCGCCGGGAAGACCGAGGTGCTGGCCGAGACCTACGAAGGGAAGAAGCTGAACAGCCCCAACGACGTCGTCCCCGACGGCCACGGCGGCTTCTACTTCACCGACCCGCGCTACGGCAAGGGCGACGACCGCGAACTCGACGTCGAGGCGGTCTACTACGTCGCCCGGAACGGCAAGCTCAGCCAGGTGGCGCCCGGCCTCGTCAAGCCGAACGGCATCCTCACCTCCCCCGACGACCGCATCCTCTACATCGCCGACCCCGGCGCGGAGAAGATCTACGCCTACGACATCGAGGGGCCCGGCCAGCTCGCCAACCAGCGGGAATTCGCCCCCGTCGGCAGCGACGGGCTCACCGTGGACAAGCTCGGCAACCTCTACGTGACGTGGAGGGGCGAGCTGATCGCCTTCTCGCCCGAGGGCGAGGAGCGGATGCGCCTCGCGCCGCCGGAGGCCCCCGCGAACTGCCTGCTGGTCGGCAAGACGCTCTACGTCACCGCCCGGACCGGCTTCTACGCGATCGACCTGGAGGTCGAGGGAGTGAGGTGAGGGCGCGCCATGAGCAGCCTCCGCCTGGTCCTCCGCAGCCTCCGCCACTACCGGTGGGTCAACCTCTCGGTTCTCGGCGGCGTCGCGCTGACCTCGGCGATCCTTAGCGGCGCCCTCGTCGTGGGGGATTCCGTGAAGGAAAGCCTCCGCCGCAACGCCTCCGCGCGGCTGTCGGGGATCGGCCCCGCCTTTCTCGGGGGCGAGCGCTTCTTCACCGCCGCCCTGGCCGACCGCGTCGCGACCGCGCTGGGCGACGGCGCCCTCGTCGCCCCCGTCCTGCAAATCGAGGGGACCGCGTCGAACCGCGAAGGCGGACGCCGCGCCAACCGCGTCCAGATCGTCGGCGTGGACGAGCGCTTCTGGCGGCTCTCCCTCGCCGGCAAGGCGCCCGCGGGCTTCGAGGACGAGCGCTGGATCGGGATCAACCGCCCCCTCGCCGAGCGCATCGGGGCGCGGGAGGGCGACACCCTCGTCGTCCGGGTGGAAATCCCCGGCGCACTTTCCAAGGACGCCCCGCTCTCGGGCGAATCGGAGCAGACCACGCCCTTCACCGCCGTGGTCGGCGCGGTGCTGGGACCGGAGGATTTCGGGGGCTACTCCTTGAGGGCCGAGCAGGTCCCCCCCGCGACGCTCTTCGTCCGTCGCGAACGCCTCGAGATCGTCCTCGAACAGGCGGGGCGGGCGAACCTCCTCCTCGGCGGCAGCGGACTGGAGGCCGCCTCCTTCGCCGCCGCGGTCGAATCGTCCTGGCAGCTCGAGGACCTCCAACTCTCCGTCGCCCCCGTCGCCGAGGGCGGGGACGAAGCCCTGCAGGCCATCAGCTCGCGCGTCTTCTTCGACGGGGCCATCGTCGGGGCGCTGGAAGCGATCGCCGCCGAGAGCGCCCCGGTCCTGACCTACCTCGCCACCGACATCGCGAAGGCGGGGACCGAGCGGGGGACGCCCTATTCCATGGTCGCCGGGGTCGCCCCGCGGCTGAACGACATCGTCGGCGCGGATCTCGGCGACAAGGAAATCCTGCTGTCCGACTGGCTCGCCGAAGACCTCTCGGCCCGGGCGGGCGACACCGTCGTCCTGACCTACAACGTCGTCGGCGCCGGGCGCGCCCTCGCCGAGGAACGCCGCGCCTTCACCGTCGCGGGGGTCGTGAGGATCGGCGAGCGGGGCTGGGACCGCAGTTGGACGCCCGAGTTTCCCGGCATCTTCGACGTCGACGGCCTCGACGACTGGGAGCCCGGCATCCCCATCGACCGCGGGCGCATCCGCCAGAAGGACGACGACTACTGGGACGAGCACCGGGCCACGCCCAAGGCCTTCGTCTCCCTCGGCGCGGCCCGATCGATGTGGTCGAACCGCTTCGGCGACGCCACCGCGATCCGTTTCGTCCCGCGAGACCGCGACGGCGGGCTGGCCGACCAGCTCCGCGCCCATCTCGCCCTCGCCGACCTCGGCATGGCCACGCGCGACCTGCCCGCCGAAGCGGCCGAGTCGGTCGCGGGATCCTTCGACTTCGGATCGCTCTTCGCGAGCATGAGCTTCTTCCTCATCGTCGCGGCGCTGGTGCTGGCGGGGCTCGTCTTCGTCTTCGGGATCGAGCAGCGCGCCTCGCAGATCGGCCTGCTCCTCGCCCTCGGCTTCACCCGGCGGCGCGTCCGCCGCCTCTTCCTCGCCGAGGCGCTGGCGCTCTCGCTGGCGGGAGCCGCCGCCGGGCTCCTCCGCGGCTACGTCTACACCCGCCTCGCCCTGCGCGGCATGTCGGGCGTGTGGCAGGATGCCGCCGCAGGGATGGAGTTCGTCTACTTCCTCAGGCCCTCCTCCCTGGCCGCGGCCTTCGCCGCCACCGTGCTCGTCGCCCTCGGCGTGGTCTGGTTCGCCAGCCGCCGCGCCGGGGCCGTCCAGCCCAGCGCCCTCATCTCCGGGATCGAGGAGGCCTCCCCCCTCGCCTCCTCGCGGCGGCGGCGGGACGTCGCGGTGCTCTGGGCGGCGCTCGCCGGCGCGGTGGGCTGCCTGCTCGCGCCGAAGACCGAGGGCGCCATGGCCGAACAGGGGCTCTTCTTCGGCGCGGGCTTTCTCGCCGCCGTCGCCGGCGTGGCGCTCTGCTCGATCCTCGTCCGCCGCTTCCTGCGTCCCTCGTCCGTGCTCGCCTCGCTCGGCGCCCTCGGGCGCCAGCACACCGTGCGCCGCCGCGGACGCAGCCTCGCCGTGATCGGCCTGATGGCCGCCGGCGTCTTCATGGTCACCGCGATCAACAGCTTCCGGCTCGACGGAGCGCGGGGGGCGGAGCGCCGCAGCTCCGGCACCGGAGGCTTCGCCTACGTGGGCGAGAGCACCCTGCCCGTCTACGAGGACCTCGACGGCGCCGAAGGCCGCCGAAAACACGGACTCGACGGCCTGACGGAGACCTTCTCCATCCTCTCGCTGCGCGTCAGCGACGGCGACGACGCGAGCTGCCTCAACCTCAACCGCGCCCAGCGCCCCCGCCTCATGGGCGTGGACGCGGCAAGGATCGCCTCCCTCGGCCCCTTCCATTTCACGAAGACGGCGGGCGCTCCGGCGCCGGGCGAGAGCGCCTGGACTCTGCTGGCGGGGGCGGAGCCCGACGAGGAGGGCGTCCCCGTCGTCCCCGGCGTGATCGACCAGAACACCGCCGTCTACGCCCTGCGCAAGTCCGTCGGCGACACCGTGCTCTACGAGACCGTCTCGGGCGAGGCCTTCGCGGTGCGCATCGTCGGCTTTCTGGAGACCTCCATCCTGCAGGGCAGCCTCCTCGTCGACGAGGCCGCCTTCGTCCGCTTCTTCCCCGACGCCGGCGGCTACCGCTTCTTCCTCCTCGACGGCGGCGACGCGGCGGCGCTCGAGCCCGTCGCGGCCCAGCTCGTCCGGATGCTGGGCGACCTCGGTCTCGAGATGCGCCCGGCGGCGGAGCGGCTCAACGAGTTCAACGCGGTGCAGAACACCTACCTTTCGATCTTCTCCACTCTCGGCGGACTGGGGCTCTTCCTCGGCACCCTCGGCCTCGCCATCCTCGTCGGCCGCAACGTGATGGAGCGGCGCGGCCAGCTCGGCACGATGCAGGCGATGGGCTTCACCCGGAGGGATCTCGCCGGGATGGTCCTCTCGGAGCACTGGTTCCTCCATCTCTCGGGCGTCCTCGTCGGGCTCGCCGCGGCGGCGCTCGCGGTGTCGCCGAAGTTCGTCGGCGGATCGACGCCCCCGCCCTGGGGGCTCCTCGCCGGGATCAACGGCGCGGTCCTCGTCGGCGGCCTCCTCTTCTGCGCGGTGGCGGCGCGGGCGGTGCTGCAAGGGAACCTCATGGACGCCATCCGCCGGGAATGATGCGGGGAAGGCGACGTTTTCTGGCCTTGTCAGGCTTGGCGCTGCTGGCCTCCGCCCCCCTCGCCGCCCAATCGGGGAGGAAGGGCCGGTCCCGATCGCGGGCCAGGGCGAAGGCCCCGCCGGACCCGCCGCTGGAAGAAGGCGTCGCCGCGAGACTCGACCTCGCCAAGGTCGCCGGGGGCGCCCTGCCCGCCGGGGCCGTCGCCGTCGCGGGAACCTGGTCCACCGACGCCGCGACGAAGACGCTGCGGGCCATGCCCCATCCCCTGCTGGACGCCTGGCTCGAGTTCGGCCCCGAGATCCGGGAGAAGGGCGCCCTCGTCGCCGCCTCGGGCCGGGCGCCGGGCCGGGGCCGGTTGAAGTCCCGCCTCGGCGTCGGGCTCTACGGCAAGAACGGCTTCCAGCTCCGCACCGCCCCCGCCCGACGGGAGGCCGAGCTGGTGCGGCGCGGCGCCGTGCTCCTTCGCCGGCCGCTCGAGACCGATGCGGACGCGCTCCACCATCTCGAGCTCTCCGTCGTCGGCGAGCGCCGCCATTGGATCGTCTCGGGCCGGGTCTGGACCGAAGGGGGTGAACGACCGGAGGCGCCCCTCTTCGAGCACAAGGTCTTCGCCGCCGAGCTGCAATTCCCCCTCGCGGGACGCTCCGTCCTGTTCGCAACGCCCTTCTCCGGCGAGCCGGTCGCCTTCGCCTCGGCCCTCGTCCGCCATGGCGAAGCGCGGAGCGAATCAGCACCTCCGGCAGAACCGGAGGCTTGAAGATTGGAGCCGCCCGAAGCGGTCTGCG
>CAYMMC010000028.1:0-2683 GCA_964391125.1 uncultured Akkermansia sp. | reverse complement strand
ATCGACCGCGCGGGCCTACCCGCCCCGCGGCAAGACCAGCCGCGAAAGGCGAGAGGCGGGCGGTCCGCCCGGCGTCAGGGCCGGAACTCGCTGACCTGGCCGTTGTAGGGATTCACCTGGAGGCAGAAGTAGTTGTCCGGGCTGCTGTCCTGCAGAGCTCCCTCGCCTTGCACGAGGGTGAGATACCAGGTGTCCTTGCTCGCGGTGCGGTAGGGGAGGTCGGTCGAGCCGTCGGGGCGGAAGCGGAACGCGACGTATTCGGCATTGACCAGCGTCGATCCCTCGCCCATCGGCACTTCGGCGCGACCGGTCCGGGGAGAGTCGAAGCCGTAGCGCTTGTCCTCCTGGCTCGCTCCGCCGCTGCCGGCATTCAGGAGCGTGCTGAGCCGGTCGTGGATGGCCACGGGAGGGCGGACCCGGAAGAAGGTGCTGATCGGGACCAGCTCCCCCGACTGATCGTATTGGTACAGTTGATAGGCCGCGAAGATTTTCTGGGTCCGGGCCGCGTCGGGATCGTCCGACTTGAAGAAGCGGACCTCCACGTCCGCGCTCTTCGACACCGCGATCTGCTGGGCGTAGGTCAACTGGTTCCGGAGCACCGTCCCCTCCCCCGAGAGCGTGTTGGCCGAGATCAGGCTGAAGAGGTTCGGGGCGGCGAAGGCCATGAGCAAGCCCACCACCCCCAGCACGACCATCAATTCGATCAGGGAGAAGGCGGAGGGACGCGCGGGACGCTGGGAATGGGGGGTCGGTTTCATCGGAGGATGCATGCTTCGTTCACTTCCCGGTCCATTTGGCGCTGCGGAGCAGGACGAGGGTGCTGAACACTTTGAAGTCCACTCCTTCGTCCGCGAGTTGCTGGGAGAGCCGCTCGACGTCGGAATTGAAGCTGTTGGTGTTGTTGAAGATGCCTTGGAGCGCGTTCGAAATCTGCCTGGGCATCGATTGGCCGTCCTCCATCCGGACCGCCGACCCCTCGTCGATGGCCACCATCGTCAGCCGGATCAGGGGCGGCACCTGCTGGACGTAGGAGGAATACTCGTCGTTGGGATCCTTCACCCGGCCGGGATCGTTGGAGTCGTAGGCGTAGTTGGGGGCGATCTTGCTGTAGTTGTCCCTCCCGGATGCGGAACTGTCCTCGATCGTGTCGCGCGGCGAGATCACGATGGCCACGATGTTTTCGGCGAGCGGGTTGAGGTGGTCTTCGAAGCTGCCGTCTCCCACCGCCATCGCCTGCTTGTACCATTCCGTGAACGACTGGTCCTGGTTCTGCTCCCGCTCCTGCTTGCCGTCCTCGAAGACCTGGTTGTCTTCCGCCGGAGGGCGGAACTCCATCAACCGGTAGCGGTAGCGGTCGGGAGATTGGACGAAGGACGGCTTGAACCTCTTGTCCGAGCCCCACGAGACGAAGTAGCCGCGCCCGTTGAAGAGATTGTTCAAGTTCCGGTAGTGGGTGGAGAAGCCCAGCGGCGCCTGGAAGAAGACGGCATGGCCCAGCGGCGACTGCGTTCCTCCCTTGGGCAATTCCGTCTCGGCGTTCGCGAGGGTGACGAAGTGCAGCTCGGAGGTCTGGAGGTAGCGCTCCGGCATGCCCTCGTCGTCGACCTTCATGTCCCAATAGGTGTTCAAGGAGGCCTGGCCGATGTTCTTCGCCATCAGGTCGAAGGCGACCCGGGCCTCGCGGAACTGGCTGACCCTCGCTTCCGAAAAGCGCCAGCTCTTCTGGATCTGGTCGAGCATGGCCGTCAGCATCAGCATCAGCACCGAGAGGATGCCCATCGCCACCATCAACTCGATGAGGGAGAAGCCTCGGCGGCTGGATTCAAGTTGGGAATCGGCGCGGTTCATGGGGCGAAGCTGTAGTCCTGGCCCATCTTCGCGACCACCGACTGGTAGGTCGAGATCAGATGGAAATTGTCCGGATCGTCGAATTTGAATTCCGCCCCGAGCCCTGCCACCGGGGCCACTTCGACGATGACCAAGCGGACGAACGGGTTTGCACTACCTTCGAAGGAATAGCCGCGATAGCCGGCCCCGCCCACGGATCGCGGGGTCCCCCCGTCGATCAGTGGCACGGACACCCGAGCGGTGTAGATGTGCTCGAAGGATCCCTTCTCGGATACGCCCAGCACCAGCTCCTCCCCCTGCGCATCGTAGTAGAACTCCTTGCCGTTGTAGTCGTCCAGCGGAGACTTCCCTCCCGCCGTCTCGAAGGGCACCATCTGCAGCGTGTTGAGGATCTGCTGGTGGATGCGGCCCTGGATCGCCTCGTCGCCCGCCTCGCGCATCGTGTTCATCCCCTGCGGGATGAGCCCGAGCAGCGTGACGATGGCCACCGCCGCGATGGCCATCGCGATGGTGACCTCGACCAGACTGAAGGCCTTGCGACCGGTTTGCTTCTTGTGAGGGTGGGGTTTCATTGCAGGCATTCTCGTCCCGTTCGGCTTCGTGGAATTCCCGTCTCAGGGGGCGAAGCGGCGGGGATTGACGACGCGGTAGCGGTAGTAGGCATCGAGCCCGTCGAGCGAGCCCTGGGCCAGATCGGGAATGTCGACGGCGTCGGGGTTGACGTAGCGCTCGACCAGAGACGATCCCCGGTATTCCGCCTGCATCGTGTCCACTTCGGGACGCCATTCGCCGTATTCCGCGTCCGATTCCCGCCTCGCCTGCTTCAGCACCTGCG
>CAYMMC010000027.1:0-13853 GCA_964391125.1 uncultured Akkermansia sp. | reverse complement strand
TCAACCGCCTTTCTCCAAATTCCGCCTTCGGTGTCTTTAATTATGAGGCAACGCGCGGCCCTGCGGGCCTGATTCCTCGCTGTTGCATTCCCTCGTCCCCTTTGCTAGGCTCGAACTTCTCCGAGGAACCCAACTTCCCGTCCCCTATGAATCGAAAATTGCGCATGGGCATGGTCGGCGGCGGCCGCGGCGCCTTCATTGGAAACGTCCACCGCATGGCGGCGAACCTCGACGGCAAGATCGAGCTGGTGGCGGGCTGCTTCTCCTCCGATCCGGAGAAGTCGAGGCTCTCCGGCGAGGACCTCTTCCTTTCGGCCGATCGCGTCTACGCGACCTACGAGGAGATGGCGGCGAAGGAGGCGGCGAGGGAGGACCGGATCGACTTCGTCTCCATCGTGGTGCAGAACCACCTCCATTTTCCCGTGGCCAAGGCCTTCCTCGAGGCCGGCATCCACGTCGTCTGCGACAAGCCGATGACGCACGACTACGGGCAGGCGCTCGAGCTGCGCGAGGTCGTGAGAAGGTGCGGCCTCGTCTTCGCCCTCACCCACAACTACACCGGCTACCCCATGGTGAAGGAGGCCCGCCGCATGGTTCGCGACGGGGAGCTGGGCCGCCTGCTCAAGATCGTCGCCGAATATCCGCAGGGCTACGCCGTCGGCGACGTCGAGGGCGACGGGCAGGGCAAGATCAACAACTGGCGCTCCGATCCGAAGATCGCGGGCATTTCGAACTGCATGGGCGACATCGGCACCCACGCCCACAACCTCGTCCGCTACATCACGGGATTGGAGATCGACGAGATCTGCTCGGACCTGAGCACCTTCATCCCCGGTCGCGTCCTCGACGACGACGGCAACAACCTGGTCCGCTTCACCGGGGGCGCCAAAGGGATCATCCACGCTTCGCAGATCTCCAACGGGGACGAAAACGCCCTCAACATCCGCGTCTACGGCACCAAGGCCTCGCTGGAGTGGCATCAGGAGGACCCGAACGAGCTGATCGTGAAGTACGCCAACGCCCCGCGCCGGATCTACCGACGCGGCAATGCCTACATCAGCGAGGCGGCGGCGGGTCACGGCTACACCCGCACGCCCTTCGCCCATCCGGAGGGCTTCATCGAGGCCTTCGCCAACATCTACCTCGCCGCCGCCCGCGCCATCTCAGACCGGATCGAAGGGAATCCCGCGCCGCCGGAGGGCTACGACTTCCCCACCGTGGACGACGGGGTCGCCGGCGTCGCCTTCATCCAAGCGGCGGTGGAGAGCTCGCGATCGGAGCGGAAGTGGGTGAAGTTCCCGGAACTCTGAGCGGAGGCGGGGCGGTCGTCCGCTCCGCGTGGAGCGCTTGCGGAAGGGGAACCAAAAGGCGTCAGTAGGCCATGCAATGCGATTTGTTCGACCTCGCTGGGCGCGGCGTGAAACGTCCTCAGGCAGCCAGCAGGGCGAGGCCGGCGGCACCCCCGGCCTGCCCCCGGAGAAGATTTCGGTTTCCAAAGGATGGTTAAAGATTTATAATAATTGAGTTTTTTAAAACCTCAATCATGTCATGAAAGTCAGCCTGCTTACTGCTCTCGCCTTCGCGGCGGCGACGGCCGTCCATGCCCAGGAGGCGCCCGCCCGGATCGACCTGAACGATCCGAACCTGCGGATCGTCGATTCGTCGGTGATCCCGATTCCCCTGGAGATCTTCTCCTCGCTCGACAAGCTCGGCACCCAGGACTGGTCGAAGCAGGTCGAGTCGCGCGAGATCAAGCTGGACGCGAACCGCTCCCGCACCGCGATGCTCTTCGGGCTGGTCGTGTCCGACGGATTCATCGCGGTGCAGGCCCAGGACAAGGAGGCGGTCCGACGGATCGGCCGCGAGGTGCTGCGTCTCGCCACCTCCCTGGGGGTGGCCAGCTCGGTCGAGCAGCATGCGAACGCCATCGTCAACGCCGCCGGAACGGGCGAATGGGCGGTCTGCCGGAAGGAGCTCGACCGGACCCGCCAGACCGTGCTCAACAAGATGGCCGAGCTGCGGGACGACGAGCTGGTCGGGCTCGTCAGCCTCGGCGGCTGGCTGGGGGGAACCCAGGCGCTCGCCGCCGTCCTGAAGCGGAACTATTCGACCGAGGGATCCGACCTGCTCAACCAGCCCGATCTGGTGAAGCAGCTCAAGAGCGATTTCAACACCCTGCCGGACCGGGCCAAGCGGGGCAAGGTCTTCGGCCAGATTTCGCAGACCCTCGACCATCTCGAGTCCCTGATGCGCACCGACGCGAGCGGAGCGATCAGCAAGGGGAAGGTGATCGAGATCTCGCTCTCCACGGCGAACCTCGTCGACGCGATCTATGACATTTGAACGCCGCCGCGCCGTCTGGGCGAGTCTCTGGACGGCGCTCCTCCTCGGAACGGGCCTGTCCGCGCAGGAGCCCCCCTCCTCGTCGGCGGAAGCGGACGAGACGTCGGCGCTGGACGAGGTCAAGCTGATCGCCCAGCGGGCCGCCCTGCCGCATCTCGGCGGGGAGAAGCCCTATGTCCTTCGGGAATCCTCCTGGAGCGGCGAGATCGCGCCGGGCGAGGCGAAGCTCATCCAGGTGCATCTCTTCAAGCGCAACGACTATCATTTCTGGCTCGCCGTGCCGGACCGCAAGGCCGTCGTCGGGGTGGATCTCTACAACGGGAGGGGCGAGCGGGTCGAGGGAGAACGCTTGCAATACGCCTCGTCCAACGTCGCGAGCTTCGCCGCCGGCGCGAAAGAGACCGGCATCTACTACCTGCGGATCTCGCTCCAGCCCACCGTCGAGACGCCGCAGCGCTGGGCCGTCGTCTACGCCTATCGCTGACGGGGCGGCGCGGCTTTCTCCGGCGGAGGCTTTCCGCCAAATGTTGGATGCCGTCGCGCCCTCGGTGGGCTATGCTACCGCGTCGCAGATGCTTGGAGTGGGCGAAATCCTCGGCGGATTCTCCGGATTCAAGGGGCGCTTGCTCCTGTCCGTCGGCGCGGTCGTGCTCGCGGGGATGGCGTGGAGCGGCGGGCGAAGGATCTTCCAGGAAGCGGATGCCGCCCCGCCGCCGGGTCCGTCCCAGGCGGAGATGGATCCCGATTGGAACAGTCCGCCGCTCTGGAAGGAGACCGTTCTCCGCAGGGCGGACCGCTGGGGCGAAGGGGCGGTCGGAGTGGGGGCGAGCTTCATCCTGGCGATGCTGGCGGCGTCGATCCTGCGGGCCGCCTTCAAGACGGGACTGGTCCTGGCGCTCCTCGGCGTCGCCATTGTCTGGATCCTCGAAAGCCGCGGCTACGTGAGCCTCTGGCAGGAGTACACCCACACCGTGCAGGAGGGTGGCACCTGGATGGCGATGCGGGCCGGTGGACTTCTCGCGTTTCTCCAGCAGCACTTGCCCTCCTCCCTCGCCGCCGCGGTGGGATTCGGGTTCGGTCTGCGGAAGTAGAAGTTTCGAGCTCCAGGTCGCCGCTGCGCATTGACTTCGCCCGGCTCCCGCCTACCCTCAGGAAAATGCTCCGTTCCCCACTGCACGACCGTCACCTCGCCCTCGGGGCGCGCCTCGCTCCCTTCGCCGGATGGGAGATGCCGATCCAATACCAGGGCATCGTCGCGGAACACCGCGCGGTGCGCTCCGCCGCAGGCGTCTTCGACATCTCGCACATGGGCGAATTCGAGGTCTCCGGCGCCGGAGCGGTGGCCTGGCTGAACGGGCTGCTCACCAACGACGCTTCCACCCTTTCGGTGGGCGAAGGCCACTACACCCTGCTCCTCAACGAAGCCGGGGGTGTCATCGACGACCTCATCCTCTACAGGTCCGGAGAGGAGCGCTTCTTCCTCGTCGTCAACGCCTCCCGCATCGAGCGGGACCGCGAATGGCTCCTCGCCCGTCCCGGCGAGGGAGTCGTCTTCCGCGACCGCAGCGCCGAGTTCGGCGCCCTCGCGGTGCAGGGACCGGAAAGCGCGGAGCTCTGGTCGCGGATCGCGCCGGGGATCGACCTGCCTCCGCGCAACCATCTCGCGGAGGCGGACGGAGGACTCGTCCTGTGCCGCACCGGCTACACCGGCGAGGACGGCTTCGAGCTCTTTGCTCCGACCGGGGCGATCGTCGAGTGGTTCGACCGCCTCCTGGACGCCGGGGCCGTTCCCTGCGGACTCGGGGCGCGCGACACTTTGCGCCTGGAAAAGGCCTACCCGCTGAACGGCAGCGATCTCGACGAGGACCACAGCCCCCTCGAGGCCGGCCTCGGCTTCTTCGTGAAGCTCGACAAGCCCGGCGGCTTCGTCGGACGCGACCCTCTCGCGTCCCAGAAGCAGGAGGGTGTGCCGACGCGGCTTTCCGCCATCCGGATGCTCGACAAGGCGCCGCCTCTGCGCCACGGCTACGCGCTCTTCGCCGAGGACGGGTCCGGCCCGATCGGCGAGCTGTCCAGCGGATCGCTTTCCCCCGGCCTCGGTCTGGGCATCGGCCTGGCCTATCTGCCGACGGACTCCGCCCGCCCCGGAACGGAGCTGCTCGTCGCCATCCGCGACAAGACCTATCCCGCGAAGGTGGTGAAGAAGCCCTTCGTCTGACGTCGCCCCGGGGCGGCTTTTGGACACGCCGCGCCGCGGACGGCGGAAGGTGGAGGGTAAAGGCTTGCCTTGGCAGACGGAGTTCTCTTCGCGTTGAAGCGGACCGCCGCTCAGATCCCCACGGCTTCGCGCCAGACCTTGGCCATCAGCGCGTGCCCGGCCTGGGTCGGATGGACGCCGTCGGCGGCCCAGTAGGCGGGTTCGGTCCCGGCGGCGACCGCCTCGTCGAAGGCTTCCTGAAAGGGCACCCAGATCGCGCCCGCGCCTTTCGCGACTTCGGCGGCGAAGGTCCGGCGGGTTTCGAATTCGGGGAACCAGGCGTCGTTCACCGCGCCGCAGCGGAGCACGAAGGGCTCGCAGACGACGAGAGTGGTGTCGGGCAGGGCCTCCCGGGTCCGCTTCAGCAGGGCGGCGTATCCGTCGCGGTAGGTTTCGGGGCCGCCGTCGTATTTCCCGGAGAGCTTGTGCCAGATGTCGTTCACCCCGATGAGGATGCTGAGCAGGGCGGGCTTCAGGTCGAGGCAGTCCTTCTCCCAGCGGGCTTCGAGGTCGGGGACCTTGTTGCCGGAGATTCCGCGGTTGTAGATGGAGAGCCCGAGCGAGGGATGGTCGGCGAGAATCTGCCCGGCGAGGTGGAAGGGGTAGCCGCGGCCGAGCATCGCGGGATGGTTCGCCTTGTCCTCCTCCTTGCGGTCGCGGCGGGCGTCGGTGATGGAATCGCCCTGGAAGAGAATGGTGTCGCCGGCGGCGAGCTTCGGGGCGGCGGCGGAGGCGCTGCGGGGCAGGAGGGCGGCGGCGGATCCGGCGGTGGCGAGGGAGAGGAGGTGGCGTCGGTTCATGGGGAAGTTTTTGAGCGTTCCGTTTTCAGTGTTCAGGGGCAGGCTTGCTGACCTGCACATAGGCGGAGAGGGCGTTGAGGTGCCTGACGAAACGGTCGGCGGAAATCTCGTCGCCGTCGAGCCAGATGCCGTCTTTGTTTTGCGATTCCAAGGCTGCCTCGACTTTCCCGATCAGGCTGCGCGCGGCTCTGGAGCGGCGCTCCGGGGTGTCGGCAGGGCGTCGCGAGGCGAGCAGCTGCTCCCGCGGCTTGGCGAGGTCGGCGCGGAGGCGGTCGATCCTGCTCCCGAGACGATCGGGCTGGAAGCCGTAGTGGTCGGGCAGCTTGGAGTCGTCGTAGGTGAGGCGGTAGGTGTCGGCCTCGCAGTAGAGCGGTCGGTTCGTGCCGAACTCGTAGAAGCGGGACCACTTTCCGTCGGGGAGGCGGCTCCTCTCCAGCCAATCGAGGGCGGCGGGGATGGTGGCGCGGTATTTCTCTTCGCCGGTGGCGAGCCAGAGTTCGAAGAGAGTTTGGCAGGCCCCGAGCGATTCAATCGAACTCACCGCCGGAGGCTCGAACTTTCGCGCCCAGGCGGGGACCAGGTTCTCGTCGTATTGCTGCGCCCAGGCGGGCTGGTCGCCTTCGAACTGGGCCAGCAGCAGAAAGTCGCCGCAGCGCTTGGCCGAATCGAGGTAGCGGGCTTCGCCGGTGAGCACGTGCGCCCGGAGCATGAGATCGACGAGGTGTCGGAGATTGTCGTCGTTGAGGGTGTGGTAGCTTTGGTATTTCGCCCTGGGCCATTCCCTCGGCCAGTCGGCGGGGATGCTGGCCTTTTTCACGACGCCGTCGGCGGGGGCGGGACCGCTGAACTGCTGCGGCCACGAGCCGATCGTCGTTTGCGCGGCGAGGACGCGGTCGAAGGCGTAGGCGAGCGCATCCCGCAGCTCCCGGTCCGCCTTGCCGGAGGGAAGGTGGGCGAGCTCGAGAAGGAGGCGCATCGCCGACTGGGTCTTGTTGTCGTCGAGGGTGGAGGAGTTGTTGCGCTTGCCTCGCTCCGGGTCGCCCGCGAGGACGTGGCTTCTGAGAAACCAGCGCTGCGGATCCGCTCCGTCGAAGTCGAAGTCGGCGGGCCATCCGCCCGACTCGAGCTGGCAGCGGATCAAGGCGCCGGCGGCGGCGCGCGCGGAGGCGAGAAAGACCTCGTCCCCGGTGGCCTCGAAGGCCCGCAGCAGCGCGAGCCCCACCGTCGTGGTGCCGGGGGGCTGGATGGAGATGACCGTCCTGCTCTCCTTGCCCTCGACGTAGGCCATGCTCAGGTCCGCCTTCCAGGAGGAGGCGTAGCCGCCGTGGGAGGCGAGCTTGGAAACGTAGAAGTCGTTCGCTTTCCGCATCGCCGCCGCCACCGCCGCCGGATCGGGCGAGCCGTCGGCCCGAAGCGTCGGCACGAGTCCGATCGCGGCGCACAGGAGGACGATCTGGTGGGGGCGCATGGCGCAAACGGGGAATCGGACGCTCCGGGGGCGAGGGAAAATCGAACGGTCGGCGACCGGACGTCTAGGCCCCGCGCCCCATGCGGTGCTGCGGGCGCTTGTGCGTGGTGCAGATGTCCACGACGCGGCCTTGGTCCGTCAGCGCCATGTGGAAGCGCTGAGCGCCCTCGAGGCGGTGCAGGGTGACGTGGTAGTTCGACGCGGCCGCAGCCAGGTAGGGCCGGGACTCGACGTCGCGCAGCGACCGCAGCGCCCCCCACGAGCCGTCTCCCAGGAAGACGAGCCCCTCCTTGTCGATCCTCCCGTCCTTCAGTGGATGCGTCCGCTTGAAGGTGTGGTCGTGGTGCTCGAGGACGATGTCCACGTTGTGCCGTTCGAAAAGCGGCACCCAGTTCTCGCGGCTGTGCTGCCCGGTCGTTTCGAAGGCACGGTAGGAGGGGTAGGACGGGACGTGCTGGGCCACGATCAGGTGGGGGCGCCCGCTGCGCTCGGCGAGCTGCCTGTCGAGCCAGGCGGTCTGCTCTCCGGCGATCGGAGCGAGGTGTCCCGTGTCGAGCAGCACCAAGCTGAGGTAGTCGCCGAAATCGAGCGTGGCGAAGGTCCTTTCGGCGAAGAGCCCGCCGTAGAGAGGCACGAAGAAGGGGGCGACGCGCTGGCCGTTGATCTTGGTGACCTCGTGGTTGCCGATCGCGGGAACGATGGGGATGAGGCGCTGCTCCGCATCGACCATGTCCTCCCGGTAGTGCTTGAGAAAGCGCAGGTTCGCCTTCGGTTTGACGCCGCTGCCGGTGATCTCGTAGGCGATGTCGCCCCCCATCAGGACGAACATCGGATTCTGCTTCGCGGCGAGGAGGTTGCTGGCCCGGGCGTTCGAGCCGGAACCGCTGTCGCCGCCGGAGACGAACTGGAAGCTGTCGGTCGCCTTCGCGGGCATGGTCTGGAAGCGGAGGGAGTCCTTCCCGGGGCCGATGCGGAGGCGGTATTGCTGCCCCGGCTCCAGTCCGGTCGCCTCGGCCCGATAGACGAAGAGGCCCGACACGGGGTAGGGGACCCGCACCGGCTTCGCCCTGATCCAGTCCTTGCCGTCGCCGCCCTCGGCGGTCGCCTTGGCCACCCTGACCTCCGCTTGCTCGTCGGGCAGATCCTCGCCGACCCAGGTCGCGGTGATCGTCGTCGTCGGATCGCGCTGCCAGGTGAGGAACAAGGTGTCGGGATTGCCCTCGTTGAACTGGGGAAGGTCCTTGGCCGCGACCTCCTCGAATGGCTCGTCCCCGGCCCGCAGCAGGCCGGCCCCGGACAAGGCCGCCAGGCCCGCGAAGGAGCTTTGCAGGAACAGGCGCCGGTCGAGATCGACCGAGAAGTCGCTGCCGCGCAGAATGGATCGGAACTGTCCCGGCACCGGGTGGAAGGCGGGAGGTGGGGGGAGAGGATGCTGGCCTTTCATGTGCTGCCGTCCGCGAATGAGTTGGCGCATTGTGGGCGAAGCCAAGGGCGAGGGAAAGAAAAAACGTTTCCCCAAACGCGGGAGGCGGGCCATCCCGGTAAAGATGACGGGTGCAAAGACGCGCCAGCGTTGTAGCCGCGCTCATCGAGCGCGGATCGGACGTCCCCTCGCCGCCCGATGCGCCGGCGCCGCGGCGATCGACCGCCGGACGATCCCGATGCTTTTTTGGGGATGCGCTCAGGCGAGGTAGGTCGCTCGCCGCTTCCGCACGGCCGTGGCGAGACCGCGCAGCATCTCCACGGTCGTCTCCCAGCCCACGCAGGCGTCCGTGACGCTGACGCCGTATTCGAGCGCCGCGCGGTCCGGGGCGAGTGGCTGGGCCCCTTCCTTGAGATGGCTCTCGATCATCACGGCGCGGATGGAGGCGTCGCCGCCGCCGATCTGATCGGCGAGGGTGGCGGCGACCAGGGGCTGTCTCCGATGGTCCTTCTCGCTGTTGGAATGGCTGCAGTCGACCATGATGGCCGGATCCAATCCCTTCGCCTCGAGGGCCTTCCGCACCTCGCGGATGCTCTCGGGATCGTAGTTGGTTCCGGAGGCGGACCCTCCGCGCAGGATCATGTGGCAGGTGTCGTTGCCCTTGGTCGCGATGATGGCGGTGTCGCCGGCCTTGGTCACGGAAAGGAAGCGGTGCGGTCTCCGGGCCGCCACGATGGCGTCGATGGCGATCTGGTAGTTGCCGCTGGTGCCGTTCTTGAAGCCGACGGGCATGGAGAGGCCCGAGGCGAGCTCGCGGTGGAGTTGGCATTCGGTGGTGCGCGCCCCGATCGCGCCCCAGGCGATGAGGTCGGCGTAGAACTGGGGGCTGATGGTGTCGAGGAACTCGGTTCCCGCCGCGATGCCCTTCTCGGCGATCCGGAGAAGGAGGTCGCGGGCGATGAAGAGCCCGGCGTTGATGTCGTAGGTCTCGTCGAGATGCGGGTCGTTGATGAGCCCCTTCCATCCGACGGTGGTCCGGGGCTTCTCGAAATAGACGCGCATGACGAGGAGCAGGTCCTCGGCGACTTCGGCGCGAAGGGCGGAGAGCCGGTCGGCGTATTCGAGCGCGGCTTCGGGATCATGGATGGAGCAGGGGCCGACCACGGCGAGGAGCCGGTCGTCCTTTCCGGCGACGATGTCGGCGATCTCCCGCCGGGTCCGGGAGACGGTCTCCACGACGGCGGGGGAAGCGGGCAGCTTCTCCATCAGGATGACGGGCGGGATGAGCTGGCGCGTGTCGGAAATGCGGAGATCGTCGAGGGGAGCGGACATGGAGAGGCAATGAACATCGGATCGCGGGAGGGGAAAAGGGGAATTTCGCAGGCGTTGGAACCGGATGCGTCGCAGGGAGGTCCGTTCTACTTCCGATAATCGCGGGAGCGCCGGCTTCGCCAAGCGTCTCCCGACGCGTTCAGAGCTCCGCCCGCGACTTCCATTCCGGGACCTCGATCCGCCCGGGATGCCTTTCCCGGAGGGTCTCGGCGAGGGAGTCCGCCTGCTCCTGCTCCCCGTGAACGAGGAAGACGTGCTCCTTCCTGCCGCCGATCCGGTCGAAGTAGCCGAGCAGCTCGCTGCGGTCGGCGTGGCCGCTGAAGGAGTCGAGCGTCTCGATCTGGGCGCGCACCTTGAAGCGGTCGCCGAGGATGGAGACCTCCTTCTCCCCGCCCCGGATCTTCGCGCCGAGGGTGTGCTCGGCGCAGTAGCCGACGAAGAGGACGGTGTTCCTCGGGTCCTCGATGTTGTTGCGGAGGTGGTGGAGGACCCGCCCCGCCTCGCACATGCCGGAGGCGGAGATGATGATGGCGGGCTCGTGCAGGTCGTTGAGGGCCTTCGATTCGCTCACTTTCCGGATGAGGGTGAGGTTCTCGAATCCGAAGGGATTCCGTTTCTCGAAAAGGAAGCGGTAGACCTCCTCGTTGAAGCATTCGGGATGAAGGCGGAAGATCTCGGTCGCGCCCACCGCGAGGGGGCTGTCGACGTAGATGGGCACGTCGGGCAGCTCGCCGGCCTCGGCGAGGCGGTGCAGCACGTAGATGAGCTGCTGGGTGCGCTCGACGGCGAAGGCCGGGATGATCACCTTGCCTCGCTTGTCGAGGGCTCGGACCAGCACGTCGCGGAGGAGATGGTTCGCCTGGGTGGGCAGCTCGTGCTCGCGGCTTCCGTAGGTGCTCTCCATGATGAGCAGGTCGACGTCCTCGCTCGGAGCCGGATCGCGGAGCAGCTCGTTGTCGCCGCGCCCCACGTCGCCGGAGAAGAGGAGCCGCCGCTGCCTTCCCTTCTCGACGAGGTCGAGGACGACCTGGGCCGAACCGAGGATGTGGCCGGCGTCGATGAAGGTGAGGGTGACCCCGTCGGCGACCGGGATGGGGCGGTCGTATCCGATGGTGACGAACTGCCGCACGCATTCCTCGGCCTCCACTTGGCTGTAGAGGGGGGCCAGCAGAGGCTTCCCCTCCTTCTCCCGGTGCTTGTTGAGCCACTTGGCGTCCTGCGCCTGGATGTGCGCCGCGTCGGCGAGCATGATCTGGCAGAGGTCGCGCGTGGCGAAGGTGGAGTAGATGTTGCCTTTGAAGCCCCGGCTGGTGAGGGTGGGGAGATTGCCGCTGTGGTCGATGTGGGCGTGGGAGAGGATCACCGCGTCGAGGCTGGCGGGGTCGAAGGGAAAGTGGCGGTTGCGTTCGTTCGACTCGTCGCGGCGCCCCTGGTAGAGGCCGCAGTCCAGCAGGATGCGCGTGCCGTTGACGTCGATGAGATGTTGGGAGCCGGTGGTGGTCCCGGCGGCGCCGCAGAAAGTGATGTGCATGGAGGGACAGTGGTAGCGGTTCGGGCCGGAGCTGGCAAGAGCGGAGGCCAAGACAGGAAAGGAGAAGGGTGGGGGCGGGACTCCCGCAACAAGAATCTCCGGAAGCGGGGTTGGAATTCCCGTTGGATCCATGAATTCCAGAGATGAGAGAGGAGGAATCTAAAAAATTTCTTTAGAAATATTAAATTTTATCTTGAACGAAAAATCAATTCATCATAAGTTCCTCACCGTATGAACCGAATCGTGACCACTCTGCCCCTTCTGACGGCTTCTGTTCTTTTCAGCCAGACGCTCGGAGCCGCCGAACCGACGCTGAAGTCCTTGGAGTCCCGCCTCGTCGCTCTGGAGTCCCGCCTCGCCTCGATCGAGAGCTCGGTGCAGGAGGGCGGATCCTATTCCTACGCCGAAGCCGCCACGGTCGAGGCGACCAAGGGCAGCCAGACCATTCCCGCGCCCACGATTCCCTCGGCCCCTGCCGCGGCTTCGGGCCAGACCTACGTGATCCAGGACGGCGACACCCTGGGCAAGATCGCCGCGAAGTTCGAAGTCGAGCGCAAGGCCTTGCTGGAGGTGAACCGCCTCAGCGAAGGGCAGCCCATCTACATCGGGGAAACCCTGATGATTCCGGCCTCGGTCGCGGCGGCGCCCCAGGCCCCGGCTCCCGCTCCGGCGCCAGTCGCGGATGCGGGCAAGCCCGCCCCGGCGAAGCAGGAGTCCATCGTCGTCGGCGAAACGAAGAAGCCCGCCCCGGTCGCGACGACGGCCCACACCGTGGTGAAGGGCGACACGCTCACGTCCCTGGCGAAGAAATACAGCACCTCCATCGACAGCCTGAAGTCCGCCAACGGTCTGCGCAGCGACACCATCAGCCTCGGGCAGACCCAGAAGATTCCATCCGCCAAGGCTTCCTCCTCCCAGGCTTCGTCGGCCCCTGCCGATTCGAAGAAGGCGGAGCAGTCGAGCGCGTTCGAATACGACAACCCCCTGCTGAAGAAGGAGGAGACCTATGGCTACTACACCGTGGTGAAGGGCGACAACCTCTACGCCCTCGCCCGCGACTTTTTCACGACGATGCCCGAGCTGCAGAGGATCAACAACCTCGGCAGCAGCACGATCATCCGTCCCGGCGACGAGATCATCGTCCCCACCTCCGAATACAACGCCTATCACAAGGCGGGACAGGTCACGGCGCGCTGAGGCGCGTCCGCGGGAGGAACGAAACGAATTTGTCTCCGCCGCAATTCCCGAGGTTGTCGGGAGACAAAGTTGAGTGGTCAAAGAAGCCCGGTCCCGCGAGGGGCCGGGCTTTCTGCTTTTCGCGTCCATGCGTCCGCGGCGGCGGGCAGAGACAGCCGCTTGCCAGCAAGGGCGCAATGCGCTCCCTTCTCCGATGCGTCTGAAACACGGCATCCACCTCGGCTACTGCACCAACATCCACCGTGGAGAATCTTGGGCGGAGACCTTCGCCGCTCTCCGCACTCATACCGACGCGGTGCGCCGACGGGTGTCGCCGGACCGGCCCTACGGCATCGGACTGCGTCTTTCGGCGCTCGCCGCCGAGGAGCTGGCGGCCGATCCGGCGCAGCGGGACGCCTTCCGCCGCTGGCTCGACGGAACCGACTCCTACGTCTTCACGATCAACGGATTTCCCTACGGGGCCTTCCACGGCACCCGGGTGAAGGAGCAGGTCTTCGCCCCCGACTGGTCGACGCCGGAGCGCCTCGCCTACACGGAGCGCCTCTTCGACCTCATCGACGAACTGGCCCCCGCCGGGATGGAGGCGAGCGTCAGCACGCTGCCGGGTTCGTTCAAGGGCTTCCTCCGTCCCGGGGCGTCCCGGGATCGGCTCGAGGCGATCCGGCGGAACCTGCGGAGTTGCGCGGAACACGTCGAGCGAATCCGCGAGCGGAGCGGGCGCGACCTGCATCTCGATCTGGAGCCGGAGCCGCTCGGTCTCTTCGAGAACAGCGCGGAGACGGTGGCCTTCTTCGACGATCTCGTCGGGGGGGCGGAGGCAGGGGAGCGGGAGCGCCTGCTGAGGAACCTCGGGGTGAACTACGACACCTGCCATCTCGCGGTCGAGTTCGAGGAGCCCCGCGCCGCCGTCGGCGCCCTGCGCTCCGCCGGCATCCGCATCGGCAAGATCCATCTCAGCTCGGCTCTGAAGCTGCGCCCGGAGCCCTCGACGCTGCACCGTTTGCGCCAGTTCGAGGAGGGCGTCTATTTTCATCAGGTGCTCGTCGCCGACAAGGGGAAGGTGGCGAGGCGCTTCGAGGATCTGCCGGAGGCGCTGGCCTGGTATGGCGCCGGGACCGACGCGCCCGGCGAGGAGTGGCGGGTCCACTTCCACGTGCCGCTGCACGCCAGTCCCGAGGAGGGGTTTGGCGACACCCGCGACCATCTCGTGGGCTTGTTGGCTCTCGTCGCGGAGGCGCCGGGATGGTGCCGGCACTTCGAGTTCGAGACCTACACTTGGGAGGTGATGCCTCCTGCCTTGCGTTCGGACGACGTCGTCGACCAATTGGTCGCGGAATACGAATGGTGCCTCGCCGAACTCGCCCGGCACGGCCTTGCCTGAAGGGAAGGAGAGGGGACGGAGGCGGTTCCTGGGCGGCCGGGCGTTGAATCGTCCGGAATCAGATAGCTCCGGCAGAACCGGAGCTTTGGGGATTGGAGCCGCCCGAAGCGGCCTGCGTTCT
>CAYMMC010000026.1:0-13872 GCA_964391125.1 uncultured Akkermansia sp. | reverse complement strand
TTCTGCATCCACGAGACGCGCTACCGGGACTACGCCGCCTACGCGGAGGAGAATCCCGACGTCAAGAGCGCGTGGAAAAACCAAAGCCAGGATGGATTCACCATCGCCGACCGGAACGAGGACCATCCCGTGTGGCGAGTGAGTTGGGAGGACGCGCAGGGATTCTGCCGCTGGCTCGGACGGAAGGAGAACCGTGTCTATCGTCTCCCGACGGACCAGGAATGGAGCTTTGCCGTCGGAATCGGCAAACAGGAGCGTCGGGCCGACGACGACACCCCGCAGATGCTCAGCGGCAAGATCCGGAACGAATTCCCCTGGGGCGATCAGTGGCCCCCGCCTCCGGGGACCGGCAATTTCCTCAACGATCTCAGCCGCCGCAAGCATGCTCCCCCTCCAAGCCCCTCCTATCGCTATCTCGAGGACTACGACGACGGTTTTCCGCTGACCTCTCCGGTGATGAGCTTCCCGCCCAACCGCCTCGGCATTTACGATCTCGAAGGCAACTTGATCGAATGGGTGGAGGACTGGTTCTCGAACCAAAAGGAGCGGCGGACCTTGCGGGGAGCCGCAAGCGACCGAAACACGGCGCAGTCCAGCGCCCGCATGCACCACCGCCCCATGGAAAACCACTACTACTGCGGCTTCCGCATCGTCCTCGACCCGGACGGCGACGAGGCCCCGGCGGCGCGCTGATCCACGAGGCGGCTCCCGCGCGGGCGGGCCATCGGCCCTGCCCGGGCGCCGGAAGCCCCTCCGACCCCGAGCGCGACGAAAGCGGAATCGGCGACGGATTCCCTTGCGAAACCTCCGATCCGGGACTTCGTGAGGAGACCGAACCCTCTCTCCATGCCGACCCGACCCTCCCAAGTCCTCGGCGTCATCCCCGCCCGCTGGGGATCGACGCGCTTTCCGGGCAAGCCGCTCCATCCCATCGCGGGCAAGCCGCTGGTCCAGCACGTCTGGGACCGCTGCCGCGAATGCCGGCACCTCGCCCGCCTCACCGTGGCGACGGACGACGCGCGCATCGCCGAGGCGGTGGAGGCCTTCGGCGGCCACGCCACGATGACGCGCGGCGACCATCCCAGCGGCACGGACCGCGCCGCCGAGGTCGCCGCCGCCTTCCCGGAGATGTCGCACATCCTCAACATCCAGGGCGACGAGCCGCTCGTCGACCCGGCCCTGGTCGACGCCCTCGCCGCCGCCCTTCTCGCCGACCCAGCGCTGCCCATGATCACGGCGGCGAATCCCGTGGCGACCGCCGACCCCGTCCTCGACGACCCGAACGTGGTCAAGGCCGTGATCGACCGCGACGGCCACGCCCTCTACTTCTCCCGCAGCCGGATTCCGCATCCGCGCAACGCGCCGGAGGACCTCGTCTGCTACCGCCACAAGGGGATCTACGGCTTCCGGAGGGACTTTCTCTTCGAATTCGTCGGCTGGCCCCCCTCGCCGCTGGAGCGGGCCGAGGGGCTGGAGCAGCTCCGCGCCCTGGAGAACGGGGCGCGGATCCGGGTGGTGGTCACGGACGACGACTCGCCCGGCGTTGACACTCCCGAGCAGGCGGCGATACTCCACGGTTTGTTGTCCCGATGAAGTACATTTTCGTTACCGGTGGCGTGGTCAGCTCGCTTGGAAAAGGTCTCGCCGCCGCCGCGCTGGGGACCTTGCTGGAGCGGCGCGGCCTGCGCGTCCTCATGCAGAAGTTCGACCCCTATCTGAACGTCGATCCGGGGACGATGAGCCCCTTCCAGCACGGCGAGGTCTACGTGCTCGACGACGGCGCCGAGACGGACCTCGACCTGGGCCACTACGAGCGCTTCACCAGCGGCCGCCTCTCCCGCCTGAACAACCTCACCAGCGGCCAGGTCTACGAGACGGTGATCAAGAACGAGCGCGAGGGCCTCTACCTGGGCGCGACCGTGCAGGTCATCCCCCACGTCACCGACGTGATCAAGAACCGCATCCACGAGGTCGCGCAGCGGGACGACATCGACATCATCATCACCGAGATCGGCGGCACCACCGGCGACATCGAGGGCCTGCCCTTCCTCGAGGCGCTGCGCCAGTTCAAGGACGAGGTCGGGCACGAGAACGTCGCCTTCATCCACGCGACGCTGGTCCCCTTCATCCAGGCGGCGGAGGAGCTGAAGACCAAGCCGACCCAGCAGAGCGTCGCGAAGCTGCGCGAGATCGGGATCGCCCCCGACGTGATCCTCTGCCGCGCCGAGCATCCCATCGACATGGACGTCCGCCGGAAGATCGGCATGTTCTGCAACGTGCGCCCCGAGGCGGTGATCCCCTTCCTCGACGTGAAGGGCACGATCTACCGCGCCCCGCTGAACCTGCACGACCAGCATCTCGACGACATCATCTGCGAGCGGCTCGGTCTCGAAACCGAGGAGCCCGACCTGCTGGAGTGGCGCAACATGGTCGACCGCATCGTCAATCCGACCCATTCGGTGAAAATCGGCGTCGTCGGCAAGTACATCGATCTCAAGGACGCCTACAAGTCGATCTACGAGAGCCTCACCCACGCCGGCGCGGCCAACGACACCCACGTCGAGGTCGTGCGGGTCGATTCGGGCGACATCGAGGAATTCGGCGCGGCGAAATATCTGGAGGGCGTCTCCGGCATCCTCATTCCCGGCGGCTTCGGCGACCGGGGCATCGAGGGCAAGATCGCGGCGGCGCAGTACGCGCGGGAGAACGGGGTGCCCTACTTCGGCATCTGCCTCGGGATGCAGATCGCGACGATCGAGTTCGCCCGCAACGCCTGCGGCCTGGAGCGGGCGCACAGCACCGAGTTCGACCCGGGCACGCCCCATCCCGTGATCTGCCTGCTGGAGGACCAGAGGGAGATCCTGGACAAGGGCGGCACGATGCGCCTCGGCACCTGGGAGACGAGGATCGCGCCGGACAGCCGTTCCGCCGAGCTCTACGGGAAGACCACGGTGAGCGAGCGCCACCGCCACCGCTACGAGCTGAACCAGAACTACCTCTCGCTCTTCGAGGAGAAGGGCTTCCGCCTCGTCGGGACCTCGCCCGACGGCAAGCTCGGCGAGATCATCGAGATCCCCGGCCATCCCTTCTTCATCGCGGTGCAGTCGCATCCCGAATTCCAGAGCAAGCCGACCGCGCCCCATCCGCTCTTCAAGGGCTTCGTCGCGGCGGCCCTGGCGAAGCGGGGCTGAGAGGGGGAGGAGTCGCGGCGGCGGCCGAGAACGGATCGCGTACCTTGATCGCGTCGAGGGGGGCGATAGGATGCTGCCCTCGCAACCGCATTCGCCGCTTGTCGTTGGGAGTTCCAACACCCGGCAGATTCACGCCATCCAGCGCTCCCCATGAAACGCATCGCCCCTCTTTCCGTCGGTCTCGCCCTGTGCGGCGCCGCCCTCTCCATTTCCAGCCCGGCCCAGGAGGCGTCCGCCGCGCCCGTCCTCCGGGCGGGGGCGGCGACGAGCAACATCACGCCGCCGCTGGGCATGGAGATCGTGGGCAACTTCGCGCCCCGGCCCATCGCGTCGCACGTCAACGACGAGCTGCACGCGCGCTGCCTCGTGCTCGACGACGGGAAAACGAAGCTGGTCTTCGTGGTGGCGGACACCATCTCGCTCGCCCGCGAGGTGTGGGACGAGGCCAAGCGGCAGATCGAAGCCGCCACCGGCATCCCCGCGGCGAACCTGATGTTCTCCGGCACGCACACGCATTCCAGCGTGTCGGCGCTGACCAACGAGGGAACCTCCCTGTTGAACTACCGGCAGCTGCTCGTCTCCCGGGTCGTGGACGTGGTGCGGCGCGCCTTGAACCACCTGGAGCCCGCCCGGGTCGCCTGGGGCACGGGCCAGCTCCCCCAGCACGTCTTCAACCGCCGCTTCCTGCTGAAGGACGGCGGCACGGAGGTCAATCCCTTCGGCGAGCGGGACCGCGCCGTGATGAATCCCGGCGGCGCCCTGCGCGCCCGCCTGCTCGAGCCGGCGGGTCCGGTCAACCCGGAGGTCTACTGCCTCTCGGTCCAGGCGACGGACGGGCGCCAGATCGCCCTGATGGCCAACTATTGGCTGCACTACGTCGGCGGGGTGCCGCGCGAACACCTCTCGGCGGACTACTTCGGCGAGTTCTGCCGGCTCGTCGAGGAGGCGCTCGGGCACGGCGGCGGGCATCCGCCCTGCGTGGGCCTCCTCGCGAACGGTCCCTGCGGCGACGTGAACAGCACCGACCGCGGCCCCGGCGCCCCCGCCGTGAACTACGAGCCCTACGAGAAGATCAAGCTCGTGGCGGGCAACCTCGCCGACGAGGTGCTGCGCGTCCACGGCACGCTGGAGCACCGCGACGGGCTGGAGCTGAAGGCGGCGGCGGCGGAGCTCGAGCTGGCCGTGCGCCGTCCCACGGAGGAGATGGTCGAGCGCGCCCGGCAGGTCCTGGCGCGTCCGAAGGACGCCGACCCCGTCCACCGGCACGAGGTCGCCTACGCGAATCGCACCCTGTCCGCCCACAACGCCAAGGAGGACACGGTGAGCACGGTGATGCAGGCCTTCCGCATCGGCGGCCTCGGCATCGCGGCGATTCCCTTCGAGGTCTTCACCGAGACCGGCTTGGAAATCAAGGAGCGCAGCCCCTTCGAAGACACCTTCACCATCGAGCTCGCCAACGGCAGCAACGGCTACCTGCCCACGCCCGCCCAGCACGAGCTCGGCGGCTACGAAACCTGGCTCGGCACCTGCCGCGTGGAGCGGGAGGCTTCGGTGAAGATCACCGAGAAGATCCTCGAGCTGCTGGAGCAAGTGCGTTGAGCCGCGACGGGAGGTCGCGGCTCCGCCGCCCGGGCTCATCGGGCGGTCACGGGCTTCGGATCCGCCACCTTTCCCGGCGGGCGCATCCCGGCGCCGGGGCGCTCCAGGTCGCCGAGATCGGCCTTCACCCCTTCGGCGAGGGCGGCGAGCCGGGCGACGACATCGGGATGCTGCCCGGCGAGGTCGTCGGAGCAGGCGACGTCCTCGACGACGTTGAAGAGGAGCGGTCCCTGCGGCCCTGCGCCCCGTCGGTAGTGCGGATGCCGGGCGAAGCGGTCCAAGGGCAGGAAGAGCTTCCAGGGGCCGGAGCGAACCGCCTGCAACTGGTCGAGGCTGTAGTAGGCGAAGACCTCCCAGGGGCTCTCCGCGCCCGCCTCGCCGAAGATCAGCGGAGCGATGTCGTGGCCGTCGCGCTTGGTTCCGTCCTCCTTCCCCCCGGCGAGCTTCGCGAAGGTGGCGTAGAGGTCCATGGTCGAGCCGAGCTCCTCGCAGACGGTGCCCGCGGGAACGCGGCCCGGCCACCACATCAGGCAGGGGACGCGGAAGGCGCCCTCGCTGGTGGTGTAGCCGCGCCCGGAGAGGGGCTGGTTCGACCCCCGTCCGGGGTCGGAGGGATCCTTCGCGAGGGGCGAGCCGTTGTCGGAGGTCCAGACCACGAGGGTCGATTCGTCGAGGCCCAGCTCGCGGAGCTTGTCGAGGATCGCGCCGGTGGACCAGTCGAGCTCCTCGACGGAATCGCCCCAGGGGCCGTTGCGGCTCTTGCCGCGGAAGGCTTCGCTGGCGTAGGGCGTCGCGGTGCTCCCGGGCATGGCCTGGGGAAGGTAGAGGAAGAAGGGGCGGTCGCGGTTCGCCTCGATCCAGGAGAGCGCCTCCTCGGTGTAGCGCTTGGTCAGGGTGTTCCGGTCGGCGGGGGCCTCGACGACTTCCTCCCCCCGCATCAGGGGCAGGGGCGGCCAGCGCGAGCCGTCCCTCTCCCAGACCCGCTCGGTCATGTCGTCGGAGTAGGGGATGCCGAAGAAGTGGTCGAAGCCCTGCCGGGTGGGGAGGAATTCGGGCTGGTCGCCGAGATGCCACTTCCCGATGTGGGCGGTGGCGTAGCCCCGGGCCTTGAGCGCCTCGGCGATGGTGGTCTCGTCGGGGTGGAGGCCGTAGGGCGAGACCGGCCTCAGGACGTGCTGGTCGCGGGGATTGAGGTGCATGCCGACGCGCTGGGCGTAGCAGCCCGTCATGATGCTGGCCCGGGACGGGGTGCAGACCCCGGCGCTGGCGTAGAAGTGGGTGAACTTGCGCCCTTCCGCCGCCATGCGGTTCAGGTGCGGGGTGCGGTGCAGGGCCGATCCGAAGGGCTCGATGTCGCCGTAGCCGAGATTGTCGCAGAAGACGACGACGAAGTTGGGCGGGCGCTCCGCGTCGGCGGGCGCCGCGGCGGCCAGGAGCGGGACGACGGCGAGAAGGAGGAGGGGCGCGGTTTTCATAGTCCGATTCCGAAGCGCTTCAGGAGCATGGCCATGGCCGCGTAGAGCAGCATGGTGAGCAGGCAGCAGAGCAGCAGGGTCGGCCAGAAGGGGATGCCCTTGCGCAGCAGCCAGGGGAAGACGAGGAACATGGGCAGGCTCGGGAGGACGAACCAGAAGACGCCGGCGGAGTGGGCGGCGAGCTTCTCGGTGCGGGCGGCGGGATCGTCGGCCATGCCGAACCAGATCCAGACGAAGGTGATCAGGCTGACCAGGGGCAGCGAGGCGATGAGGCTGAGGAGGAAGGGGCGGCTCCGCACCACGACGATTTCGTTCACCGCGTAGATGAGTCCCGCGGACAGCAGCAGTTTGACGACGGTCAGCATGGCGGCAGGCTAGCAAAGCTCCGGCCCCTTGTCATCCGGCGATCCGCGGGGCGCAGGCCTCCTGCGTCCGGAGGCGGAGTTCCGGCGACGTGTCGAAAGGTCGGCTTCCGCTTCAAGACGAAGCGCCTCAAGAGCGGAAAGAACCTCCACCAGTTCCGCGCCATCGACGCCAGCGGCAACCGCTCGAAGGTTCTGAAGGCCAGGCCGACGGGCTCATGAGGCCGCCGCTTCGGCGGCGAAGGTCGCCGCGATGGGAGACCTCGCCGCGATTTGGAAACCGGCCCTGCCTGCGGAGTCCGTCAGTTGCCTGAGTTTCGGATCCGGGGCTGCTTCAATCGGAAATTGCGCTTGGCGGTGTTGGAGACCAGGCCGGCCCGGTCGTAGGCGCGGACTTGGAGGGTGTTTCTGCCCGCCTTCACCCTGCCGACGGTCTTCTTCCAGGAGGCCGAAGCGCCCGCGAGCGCCCCTCCGTTTTTCCATTTCTGCTTGTTCAACTTGTACTGCCAGCGCAGCAGGGCCACGTTGTCCGTCGCCTTGCCCTTGATCTGGATTCTCTTCGACGAAGGGAGTTTTCCGGACTTCTTCGGGCGGGCAATCGTGATGACGGGGTTGATGGCGATCGGCTTCAACACCAGACTGTGGAGATCCCCGGCGGAGATCGCAAAGCCATTGGAACGCGCACCCGCGGGCACGGTCGCCTCGCCGACGAGGTTGCCTCCCCAGGCGATCACGGTGCCGTCGTTCTTCAGGGCGAGGCTGTGATGGATTCCAGCGGCGATCGCCGTCACGTTGGTTTGAGCGCCGGGGGGCACCGTGATCTGCCCGGCGTCGTTGTTGCCCCATGCCGCCACGGTGCCGTCCTCCTTCAAGGCAAGGCTGAAATCGCGTCCTGCGGCGATGGCCCTCACGTTGGAAAGCCCGGGGGGCACGTCGGTCTGCCCGGCGCTGTTGTCGCCCCAGGCGATCACGGTGCCGTCCTCCTTCAGCGCGAGCCCGTGGTAGCTGCCGGCGGCGACGGCCTTCACGTCGGAAAGTCCGGGGGGAAGGTCCGTCACCACGCCGGAGGCGATGCCCCCCCAGGCGATCACGGATCCGTCCGCTTTCAGGACGAGGTTGGAATCCCCTTTGGCTGAAATGGCGACGACGTCGGCGAGCGCTCCGGCGGGCACGTCCGTCTGATCGTTGTCATTGTCGCCCCAGGCGATCACCTCTCCGTCGCTCGTCAAGGCGAGGCTGTGCCCCCATCCTCCGGCGATCGCGGTGATGCCGCTGCGCGCCGCGGCCGGCACGTTCGTCTGGTCATACCAATTGCTTCCCCAGGCGACCACGGATCCATCTGCCTTCAGCGCCAAGCTATGGTATTCCCCCGAGGCGATGGCCGTGACATTGGAAAGCGCGGCGGCGGGAACGGCGACCCGTTCGTCGGGGCCGTCGTCGGGATCGCCGTGGTATCCCCAACCGAAGACGCCGCTGGGATGGATCGCAAGCAGCGGACTGGTCGAAGCCATGGCGCAGGCCAGGAGAAGCGGTCCGAGGCGCCGTGCGGATGCCTTTCCTAGGGATGCCGGTCGGGTGCGGTTTGAAGTGCTTGGGTTCATGAAGCGTTTTGCTGGTATGGTTGGAGGGTTGTTGAGGAGACCGAGGCCTTCCATCGCCTGGGTCCGGGAAGCGGAAGGATGCCGGTGTCGTCATCCCACGCTTGGGAGGATCGGCCGACTTCGACGGCGGAGTCAAGGACGGCTTCCCGGAGGGGCGCTGTCGATTGCGTAACACAAAAGGCCTCCGCCCACTGGATGGGCGGGGCTTGCCGCCCGGGCAGCGGGGCGCGATCCCTCCGCCATGCCATCGAAGCTCCTACCGCAGGACCTGCCGCAGCGCCCGAAGCTTCTTCTTCAGCTTGCGCAGCTTCTTGCCCAAGGAGGAGGCTTTCTGGCGATTGCCGGCCTTCCGAGCTTTCTTGATCGTCTTCTGCAGCTTCTTGATCTGTCGCGACAGCTTCTTGATCTGCGGCTGCGAACCGGAAGGCTGGACCGCCGGCGGCGGCCCCCCCCACCTCCGGCGCTCCGTTGATCCCTCGGAAGAGATAGGCTGCGCCGGCAAGCGCATCGACTCGCTGGAACGCGTCGGCGCTCCTTCCTCAAGAGAGCCGCTTCGCGGTGGCTCGCCGAGCAGGGGGGCCGAGACCGGGGCGTCCCGGGCGCGGGGCCGCCTCCAGTTCCGTGCGCTTCGGCCGGGCGGGGCCTCACTCGAACTCGATGGCGCGCGGCCGGGGGAGCCGGGCGCGCTGGGCGGGGAGGTCCTCGGCCTCCGTCTCGTTGAGGACGGGGCGGGCCACGGGGATGCCGTTGCTCCCGACCGGTTCGCCGGCGACGGCGGCGGGATCCTGGGCGGGCGCGTCCTCGACGACGACGGGGGCGACGCGGGCGCGGATGACGGGGGCGATGGAGTTGTAGGGATCGTTCGAGCCGATCACGGTGGGAGCGACGGGCAGGACGGGCTCGGCGTTCTCCTGCACGACGTAGGCGGGAATGAGGAGGCCGTCCTTGGTGCGCCGCTGCGCCGTCTGCCTCTGCAGGCGGCTGCGGCCCTTGCCGTGGATGTGGCAGAGCTTCTCCAGGTTGGTGTTGGGGCGGAGGTATTCGGTGTAGGTGCAGCGGACCTGCGAGGCGATGCCCTCGCTCTTCTGCACGACCTCGTAGCAATCGTCGGAGGCGAGCTCGCCCGAGTGCAGGCAGATCTCGACCTGCTCGGCGTCGGGCGGGGGAAGGAAGGCCTTCGGCGGGAACTTCTTCGCCGCCTCGTTCATGACGGAGGTCCAGACCGGCAGGACGGTGTCGGAGCTGAAGGCGCCGGGGTAGATCGTGCCGCTCTGGTCGAAGCCGATCCAGGCGACGCAGGTGACCTCGGAGGTGTAGCCGGCGAACCAGTTGTCGGTGAAGTCGTATTCGGTGCCGGTCTTGCCGGCCACGGGATAGTCGCCGAGCCCGTATTTCTCCTTGGCCTTCGCGGCGGTGCCGTAGTCGAAGGAGTCGGAGAGCATGGTGTTGATCTGGTGGGCGGTGTAGCGGTCGATGGCCTGGCCGCCGTGCATGGCGACGTTCGGCGTGTAGATGACGTTGCCGAGGCTGTCGCGGATGTTCGCGATGATGTGGGGCTTCTCGGCGCGGCGGCCGCTGTTGGGGAAGATGGTGTAGGCGAGGCCGAACTCCTCGAGCGAGCCGGGGTTCCGCCCCAGGAAGGTGGCGTTGAACTTCTGGAGGTCGCCTTCGAAGGTCATGCCGGCCTTGCGGGCGAGGTCGACCACCGCCTCGGTCCCGACCTTCTGGCCGAGGCGGACGGTGGCGGCGTTCTTGCCCTCGGCGAGGGCGCGGCGGGAGGTGATGACGTTCTCGTAGACGTTGTCGAAGGTCTCCACGCCCCATTCCCCGAGGATGCCCGTGGTGCCGCCGACCATGACCTGGCGGGTGTCCATGGGGGTGTCGTCGACGAGGGTGCCGGGAAAGTAGCCGGCCTCGAAGGCGGCGGCGTAGACGAAGGGCTTGAAGGCGGTGCCGGTGGGGCGCCGCCCCTGCGAGACGCGGTCGAACATGCTGTCGTTGAAGTCGCGGCCGCTGACCCGGGCGAGGACGGCGCCGGTCTTGTTGTCGAGCAGGAGGAGGGCGCCCTGGAGGTATTTCGGCGCGGGGAAGGTCTGGTCGGGATGGGCCGACTCCTGGAAGGCGGCCTTCTTCGCCTTGTACTGCTCCAGCGTCTCCTGCTTGAAGTCGGGATGCTGCTCGATCTTGGCGAGCTGCTCGTTCAGGCTGCGCTCCGCGTACTCCTGGAGGCCGCCGTCGATGGTGGTGTGGATGGAGAAGCCTCCCTTCGAGACGGCTTCGTAGCCGAGCAGCTCGATCACCTCCTGCCGCACCTTCTCGTAGACGAAGGCCGACTTGCCCGTGATGTTCGTCTTCGCCGCGATCTCGACCCGGGTGTCCTTGAGGCGGTCGCGGGTGTCCTTGTCGAGATAGCCCTCGATGGCCATGCGGTCGAGGATGTGGTCGCGCCATTTTTTGGAGACTTCCGGGAAGCTGCGCGGCGAGCGGTGGTAGGGGTTCGGAATGGTGGCGGCGAGGGTGGCGGACTCGACGGCGGAGAGGTGCTCGGGATCCTTGCCGAAGTAGCCTTCCGAGGCGGAGGCGATTCCGTAGTAGCCGCTCCCGAAGTAGATGCGGTTGATGTAGAGCTCGAGGATGCGCTGCTTGCTGGCGATCCGCTTCTCGATGCGCTGGGCGAGGAAGATCTCGGTGAACTTCCGGCTGAGGGTGCGGTCCTTCAGCTCGAAGGTCTGGCGGGCGAGCTGCTGGGTGATGGTCGAGGCGCCCTGGTTGATGCCCTTCGAGCGGAGGCCGTGGTAGAGGGCCCGGGCGATCCCGAGGTAGTCGACGCCGTCGTGCTGGTAGAAGCGGCTGTCCTCCGCCGCGAGGAGGGCGTGGACGAAGTGGTCGGAGACGTTGTCCAGCGAGACGGGGCGGCGGTTCTGCACGAAGATGCGCCCCAGCTCCTTGCCGTTCCGGTCGAAGATCCGGCTGGCCACCTCGACCTCCTCGAGCTGGGAGAGGTCGAAGGTCTGCGCCAGGTCGTGGCGCGGCTTCAGGTAGAAGAAGGCCCCGGCCGCGCCGACGACGAGGGCGACCAGGCCGAGGAGGGCGAAGAAGCCGAGGAACTTCGCCCAGAAGACGAGGCGGCGGCGGCGCTTCGCGCGATGGCGGGCGCGGTCGTCGAGCGGCGGCAGGTCGATCACGGGACGCTGCGGCAGGGGGGCGTCGTCGCGGCCGATCTCGTCGAAATCGATCTCTTCGTAGTCTCGTGGCACGGAAGAATTCTGGAATCGGGTTTCGGAACGGGTAGGGTGGGGGACATGCGCACGACTGCGGGAAACCCGCCCGGCTCCCAAGATACGCCCCTTTTCCATCTCGTCTTTCAAAGAATTTCGGAAAGTCCGGCCGGGGCCGTGCCCTTCTCCGCCTGGATGGATCTGGCCCTCTACGACCCGCAGCATGGCTACTACGCCCGTCGCGGAGGGGCGCCGGGATTCCGCGAGGTGGGGCGCGAGGGGGACTTCTACACTAGCGTCTCGGTGGGGGAGGTCTTCGGACTCCTCCTGGCCCACCGGGTCGATCAGGAATGGAGGGACGGCTTCTCCCGGACCCTGCCTTTCGTCCTCGTCGAGCAGGGCGGCCACGACGGACAGCTCGCCCGCGCCCTCCTCGCCGGCCTCCGCGAGATCGGCTCGCCGCTGCTCGAGGGACTCGAATACCGCCTCGTCGAGCCGCGGGAGGCGCTGCGCGCTGCGCTGGAGGAGCGGCTGGCGGCGGCGCCCGAGGACGGGGTCCGCGTCGTCGCCTCCCTCGAAGCGGCGCGCGCTCCGGCGGGGATCTTTCTCTGCAACGAGCTTCTCGACGCCTTCCCCGTCGACCTCCTCGTCTTCGAAGGCGGCGCCTGGCGGGAGCGCTGGGTGGGCTGGGACGCCGCCGCGCACCGTCCGGCCTGGGTCTCGCGCGGGCTGCGCCCTGAGCTGGCCGACTTCGCGGAGGAGCTGGGGGGCGAGTTCCCCGAGGGCTGCGTCACCGAGGTCTGCTCCGCCGTGGACCGGTGGATGGAGGAGGCCGCTCGGCTTTTCCAGCGCGGGCTCTGGTGGATCGTCGACTACGGCCACGAGCGGGCCGACTACTATCTGCCCCAGCGCCGCCAAGGGACCCTGCGCTGCTACCGGGGGCACCGGGCCGGCGACGATCCCTTCGCCTTTCCCGGCGAGCAGGACATCACCGCCCACGTCGATTTCACCCGGGTCGAGCTCGCCGCCCGACGCGAGGGGCTGGAGCGGCGGCGCTTCACCGACCAGCACCGCTTCCTCGTCGAGGCGGCCCGCCCCTGGCTGCTCTCGCTGGAGGGAAAGGCGCCCGGCCCCGCCACGGCGAAGCGCCTGCGCCAGTTCCAGACCCTCACCCATCCCTCGATGATGGGGCAGCAGTTCAAGGTGATGGAGCTGGCGCGGGGATAGCGGGATCCGCCCGCTCGACGGCCCTCCGCCGGCTTCCGAGGAAGCGGTCCCGACGCAGGCGTTCACGCGCCCTGCCGCCGGAACCCCGGCTTCGGATCCGCCCGGGCTCGCCACGCACGATCCCGCCGCGTCCGCCACCCGCTTTTTCGTTGCCGCCTCCCGTCGGACTGCTAGGATGCCTCACCTTGAACGCGATTTCCACTCCCTCCTCCGGGATGGGCCTGACCCGCTGGCTCATCTGCATCATCGCCGCGATCGGCTTCGCCTTCGACATCTACGAGCTGCTCATGCTGCCGTTGATCATCAAGCCGGTGATCGCTTCGCTGAGCGCCCCGCTGGTGCAGGAGCTCGTCGCCGGCGGGATGGCCCCGGCCGAGGCGGCCAAGCTCTGGGCGCCCGGCGGCGAAATGTACATCCAATGGGCGCGGACCCTCTTCTTCGTCCCCGCCATCGCCGGGGGCGTCTTCGGCCTGCTCGGCGGCTACCTCACCGACAAGCTGGGGCGCCGCCGCGTCCTCACCTTCTCCATCCTCCTCTACGCCTTCGCCGCCTTCGCCGCCGGGTCCTTCGCCGAGACCCTGCCGCAGCTCCTCTTCTTCCGCTGCCTCGTCTTCATCGGCGTCTGCGTCGAGTTCGTCGCCGCCGTCGCCTGGCTGGCCGAGCTCTTCCCCGAGGCGAAGCGGCGCGAGAGGGTCCTCGGCTACACCCAGGCCTTCTCCTCCATCGGCGGTCTCCTCGTGGCCTTTGCGAACTACTACGCGGCGACCTACGCCCACAGCTTCCCCGAGATCCACGGCGGGCACGAGGCCTGGCGCTACACTCTCATCTCCGGGGTGATCCCGGCGATTCCGCTCATCCTCATCCGCCCCTTCCTGCCCGAGTCCCCGGCCTGGGCGAAGAAGAAGGCGGAGGGCAAGCTGAAGCGCCCCAGCATCCGCGAGCTGTTCAGCCCCGCCCTGATCCGCACCACGGTGGTCACGACCCTGATCTTCGCGGCGAGCTACGGCATCGCCTTCGGCGCGATCCAGCAACTGCCCCAGATCCTGGCCTGGCCGCGTGGCCACGTCGAGGTGAAGGCGACCTCCGCCGAGGCCGGGGAGCGCGCCAAGGCCGTCGCCATCGAGGAGGCGGCGGCGAAGGGAGAGGCCGCGCCGAGCGAGGCGGATCTCGGCCGCATCGCCCTGGAGGCGTCCCGAAAC
>CAYMMC010000025.1:12119-14600 GCA_964391125.1 uncultured Akkermansia sp. | reverse complement strand
TTGAGCGCGCAGAGGTAACGGGTGTCGCCCTGCCGGCGGAGGACCAGTTCAATCGTGTTGGTCTCATGCCAGGCGCCGCGGTCGGTGACGCGCTCCAGATCGGCCAGCACCTCCGCCCGGATCGCCGGCGACTCGGTCAGTTCGTCGATCGGGCGCCCGAGCAGCATCACCTTCGACCCGCCGACCTCCGCCCGCCGCACCGGGTCGGCGCCGGTCCACTGCCACGAACCGCTCGCCTCGACCGGCTCGAACGCGAAGGCCTCGAGCCGAACCCTCCGGCCCCGCCCCGCGCCCTGCTGCGCCGCCTTTCCCTCGACCTCGTCGGACTGCCCCCGACGCCCGCCGAGCTCGACGCCTTCGAGACGCGCCATTCCGGCGATCCCGACGCCGCCGTCCGCGAGGCCGTGGACCGGCTGCTGGACTCGCCGCACTACGGCGAGCGCATGGCCCTGCCTTGGCTCGACGCGGCCCGCTACGCCGACTCCAACGGCTTTCAGCAGGACGGCAACCGCCACCAATGGCCCTGGCGCGACTGGGTGGTGCGGGCCTATCGGGACAACCTGCCCTTCGACCGCTTCACCATCGAGCAGCTCGCCGGCGACCTCCTCCCCGAGCCGACCCGGGACCAGCGCATCGCCACCGCCTTCAACCGCAACCACATGCTCAACGGCGAGGGCGGGGCCATCGCCGAGGAGCAGCGCATCAACAACGTCCTCGACCGGGTCGACACCACCGCGACGACCTGGCTCGCCCTGACCATGGCCTGCGCCCAGTGCCATTCGCACAAATACGATCCCATCTCGCACGAGGAATACTTCCAGTTCTTCGCCTTCTTCAACAACCTGCCCGAGAGCGGCGTGGTCGACTACCGCTCCGGCCAGGGCTGCGCCTTCGGCTCGGGCGCGACGGTGCAGCTCGCCCGGCCCTGGCTGGCCCTGCCCACGGCGGAGCAGGAGGCGGAGAAGAAGCGCCTCGAAGCGGAGATCAAGGAAAGCGACGCGGCGCTCGAGGCGATGGAGCCCGAACTCGCCCCGGCGCGGGAGGCCTGGGAGGCCGGATTCACCGCGAAGGAGCTGGAGAACCGCACCCGCTTTCCCGGATCCCTCTCCACCATCCTCCGGACCCCGGCGGCGAAGCGCAATCCCGGCCAGCGGCGGACGGTCGCCGAGTTCTTCCTCCGCACCGGCGACCACGGCAGGGACGATTGGACCCGCCTCGGCCGCGAGGCCCAGGCGCGGCGGGACGCCCTCCGCGAGGTGAACGAGGCCATCGTCCAGATCATGGTGATGGAGGAGAGCCCGCCCGACAAGGCGCGCGAGACCTACATCCTGGTCCGCGGCGACTACCAGCAGCCCGACCGGAAGGTCTCGCCCGGCACGCCCGCCTTTCTCCCGCCCCTGCCCGCCGACGCGCCCGCGAACCGGCTCGGCCTCGCCAAATGGCTCGTCGATCCGGCGCACCCCCTCACCGCCCGCGTCGCCGCGAACCGCCTCTGGCAGCAGTTCTTCGGCGTCGGCATCGTGAAGACCTCGGAGGACTTCGGCGTGCAGGGCGAGCTGCCGGTCCATCCCGAGCTGCTCGACTGGCTCGCCGTCGAGTTCGTCGAATCGGGCTGGGACGTGAAGCACCTCGTCCGTCTTCTTGCCACCAGCGCCGCCTACCGGCAGGACGGCGCCATCGCTCCGGAGAAAGCCGAGCGCGATCCCGAGAACCGGCTTCTCGCCCGCGGAGCCCGCGCGCGCCTGCCCGCGATGCTGCTGCGCGACCAGGCCCTCGCCGTCTCCGGCCTCCTCGTTCCGACGGTCGGCGGCGCACCGGTCTACCCGCGGCAGCCCGACGGGCTCTGGGAGGAGTTCTCCTTCGGCAAGATCGGCTATCCTGTCCGCGACGAGCCGGAGCAGCTCCACCGGCGCAGCCTCTACACCTTCTTCCGCCGCACCTCCGCGCCGCCGAATCTGTTCGACGCCTCCGCCCGGCAGGTCTGCACGGTGAAGGCCTCGACCACCAACACGCCCCTGCAGGCCCTCGTCCTCCTCAACGACGAAACCTACGTCGCGGCCGCCCGCGCCCTCGGGCGGCGCATGATCGAGGAAGGGGGCGCGACCCCGGCGGCGCGTCTCGCCTTCGCCTTCGAGCTCGCCACCGCGAGGCTGCCGAACGAGAACGAGGGCCGGCTCCTCGCCAACGGCCACGAGAGGAGCCTCAACGAATTCCGCAGCTTCGCCGAGGACGCCGCCGCCTACGCGGCGCTCCGCGACGGAGAGCCCTACGACCCCGTCGAGCTGGCCGCCTGCGTCCGCATGGCGCAGGTGATCTTGAATTTGGACGAGACGCTGAGCCGGCCGTAGGACGGAACGGAACCGTAGCATCCTGCCCATGCCCTCGACGGAGCAGACGAACGATGAAGAGCAAACGCCAATCGCTTACCAACCCCACGTCCTTCCCGCCGAACGCATGGGCAGGATGCCCATGCCACGCCCT
>CAYMMC010000025.1:0-12109 GCA_964391125.1 uncultured Akkermansia sp. | reverse complement strand
CATGAACCCCTCCTTCGACCGCTCCCTCCTCCAGCAGGCCGACCGCCTCGTCCAGACCCGCCGCCAGTTCTTCGGCAGGGCCGCCACCGGCATCGGCGCCGCCGCCCTCGCCTCGCTGCTCGACCACGACGCCCTCGCCGCCGCGCCGACCTCCGCCTTCCCCAGCCACGCCGCCAAGGCCAAGCGCGTCATCTATCTGATGCAGACCGGCGGCCCCTCCCATCTCGACCTCTTCGACCACAAGCCCGGCCTCTACGGCCGCCATGGGGAGAACATCCCCGACTCCGTCCGCGCCGGCGTCCGGCTCAGCACGATGACCGGCGGCTACAAGGAATATCCGGTGCTCGCCCCGCTGAAGCCCTTCCAGAGGCATCCCGTCTCGGGCATGGCGATCTCCGACCTCGTCCCGCACACCCGGAGCATCTCCGACCGGATCTGTCTGATCAACTCGATGAACACCGAGGCGGTCAACCACGCCCCCGCCGTCACCTTCTTCCTCACGGGGCACCAGCTGCCCGGCCGCCCCAGCATGGGCGCGTGGACGAGCTACGGCCTTGGCTCCGCGAGCGAGGACCTGCCCGCCTTCGTCGTCATGCTCTCCCGCGACCAGGAGAACTCCTGCGGGCAGCTCTTCTACGACTACTACTGGGGCAGCGGCTTCATCCCCGGCAAATACCAAGGCGTCAAATTCCGCAGCGAGGGCGACCCCGTCCTCTTCCTCTCCGATCCCGGGGGACTCTCCCGAGACATGAAGAAGGGCCTCATCGACGACGTCGCCGCGCTCAACCGCGAGCACCAGGAGACCGTCGGCGACCCCGAGATCGCGACCCGGATCGCCCAATACGAGATGGCCTACCGCATGCAGAGCAGCGTGCCCGAGCTGACCGACCTCAGCGGCGAGCCGCAGCACATCCTCGACCTCTACGGGCCCGACGTGCTCCGTCCCGGCTCCTTCGCGCGAAACTGCCTTCTCGCCCGCCGTCTCGCCGAGCGCGGGGTGCAGTTCATCCAGCTCATGCACGCCGGCTGGGACCAGCACAACAACATCCCCACCCAGCTCGAGGTGCAATGCCGCGACACCGACCAGCCCAGCGCCGGCCTCGTCCGCGACCTGGAGCAGCGCGGCCTGCTGGAGGACACCCTCGTGATCTGGGGCGGGGAATTCGGCCGCACTCCCTTCGGACAGGGCGACATCAACAATCCCAAGGCCCACGGGCGCGACCACCACGGGGCCGCCTTCTCCCTCTGGATGGCGGGCGGCGGCGTCAAGGCCGGCCTCCAATACGGCAAGACCGACGACTACGCCTACAACATCGTCGAGGGCAAGATGCACGTGCACGACTTCCAGGCGACCGTGATGCACCTGCTGGGCATCGACCACGAGCGGCTCACCTACCGCTTCCAAGGGAGGCGCTTCCGCCTCACCGACGTGCATGGAAACGTGGTCCGGGAAGTCCTGGCGTGAACGCCGCATCCGCAGCGGACACTGCGATCCAGCTTCGGCGGACGGCTCCCATCCGAATCCGGATCGTCCCGCCGGAGCTTGGAGGCTTGAACGTTAAGCTAAACCTGAAACTCCCCACCTCGTCACGCCTTCTTCTCCTCGGTCTTCTTCTCGAGGACCTTGTCGATGAGGCCGTATTCGGCGGCCACGGCGGCGGGCATGTAGTTGTCGCGGTCCGAATCGCGCTCGATCTCCTCGACGGTCCGGCCGGTGTGGTGGGCGAGGATCTTGTTGAGCCGCTTCTTCAGCGAATACATGAACTCGACGGTGCGCTCCACGTCGGAGGCGGTGCCCTGGGCGCCGCCGGAGACCTGGTGGATCATGATGTGCGCGTTGGGCAGGGCGTAGCGCTTGCCCTTCGTCCCGGCGGTGAGCAGCACCGCGCCCATGCTCGCGGCCATGCCCATGCAGTAGGTGTTCACGTCGCAGGTGACGAACTGCATGGTGTCGTAGATGGCGAGTCCGGCGGTGACGGAGCCGCCGGGGCTGTTGATGTAGATGTTGATGTCCTTGTTCGGATCCTGCATCTGCAGGTAGAGCATCTGGGCGATGACGTAGTTCGCCAGGGGATCGCTGACCTGCTCGCCGATGAAGATGATGCGGTCCTTCATCAACCTGGAGAGCAGGTCGAACTGGATCATCGTGTTCCCCTCCTTTTCGATGACGCTGACGTTCCGCATCGGATCGACGATGCGCTGCTGGAGATGGGGGGGGAGCAGGGGGGAAAGCTCCTGGACGGAGTCGAGATCGTGCATGGCGGATGGGATCGGTTGGGGAGTGGTCGTTCGAAGGCCGGGAAAGCTTACGCCTCCGGGGAATTGGCTTCCTCCTCCTTCGGCGGATCGACTTCGGCGACCACGGCGTGCTCGCGGAGGAAGGCGATGGTCTTGGTGATGCGGATGTCCTGGCGGAGCTCGCCGAAGCCATCGCGGTCGCGCAGCTCGCGGGCCACCTTCTTGACCGGACGCCCCTGGCGGTAGGCGATCATGGCGACGTGGCGGCTCAGCTCGTCGTCGCTCACGCCGATGCCCTCCTGCGCCGCGATCTGGTCGATCAGGAACATGGACTTCACGTTGTTCTTGGCCTGCTCCTCGGCGCTGCGGATGAGCTCGTCCTGGTTTTTGGTGAAATCCTCCTCGCTCAGGCCCTGCTCGTAGCCGCGGGAGACCATCTGGTTCACCTGGCGCTGGGTCTCGTTGAAGACGATGTGCTGGGGCAGCTCGAAGGAGGCGTCCTGGGTGAGGCGGGCGAGGATCTGGTTGTCGATGACCTGGGTCCGCATGTGCTCGCGCTGCTGCTCGAACTGGGCCCGGACCTGCTTTTCGAGCTCCTCCAGCGACTCCAGCCCCAGGCTCGCGGCGAAGGCGTCGTCGAGGGCAGGCAGCTCCCGCTCCTTCACCTGGGTCACGGCGACCTCGTAGGAGACGGATTTGCCCGCGACGGCCTCGACGGGGAAGTCCTCGGGATAGGTCGTCTCGAAGGTCTTGCTTTCGCCTGCGCTCAGTCCGAGCACGGCGGCGGCGAGCCCGGGGATGAACTCGCGGGCGCTCTGGCCCTCCTCCGGCAGCTCCAGCCAGTGGTCCTGGCCGCCGGCGAGGGGGCCGACCTCCTCCTCCAGGCGTCCCGCGAGCGGTTCGCCGTCGAGGGTGGCGGAGTAGGCCACCACGACGAGGTCGCCCGGCGCGGCGGCGCGGTCGACGTCGACGGGCTGGGCGCGTTGCTTCCGCGTGCTCTCCAAGTAGTTGGCGACCATGTCGTCGGTGATCTCCATCTTGGTCACTTCGACGGCGATGCCCTTGTATTCCGGCAGCGCCACCTCGGGTTCGGTGACCAGCTCGACCTCGAGGCGGTAGGTGCCGTCGCCGTCGATCTGTTCGCGCTCGACCTGCGAGATTCCTAGGATGGCGAGCGATTCCTTGGTGCGGGCCTCCGCGTAGGCGGAGCGGGCGAGACGGTCCTTCAATTCGTCGTCGATGGACTCGGCGAAGCGCTTCTCGACGACGGAGGCGGGAGTCTTGCCATGGCGGAAGCCGGGCACTTTCGCCTGCCGGGCGTAGGCGGAGACGATCTCCCGACGGGTCTTGGAGACCGTTTCTGCCGGAATTTCGGCGGAAAGGCGGGCTTTGCACTCGGGAAGGCGTTCGACGGAGATGTTCATGGTCGGGAGAGGGGCCTCGGAGGATCGTCCGGCCCGGAAGGGCGGGAATTTAAATCAGGCTCCCGGAGTTTGCACCCGATAAATTCGTCTCCTCGCCGATGCAGAAGTCCGCCAGGTCGGCGGGGAGGGCACTGCGCCAGCAGAGATCGCCCCATCCCAGCTCGGCGGCGTGCAGGGCCTGGCGGTCGAGGAGCAGGACGCGCTCCAGCTCCGCGGTCCATCCCGTCTCGATGAAGTCCAGGTAGCAGCGCTCGTCCGGTCCGTAGAGCTTGTCGCCGACGAGGGGATGGCCGGCATGGGACGCGTGGACGCGGATCTGGTGCGTCCGGCCGGTCAGGGGATGGCAGCGCAGCAGGGCGAAGCGGGAGCCGTTCGCGGTGCTGCGCTCGAAGCGGCGCAGGACCTCGAAGCGGGTGGCCGACGGCTTGCCCCCGGGATGGACGACTTGCTTCACCCAGACCGGCGAATCGGCGACCTCGCCCTTCCGCAGGAGCGGGGCCTCGACGAGGAACTCGTCCTTCTCCGGCCAGCCCCAGGCCACGGCGAGGTAGGCCTTGCGGAACTCCCGTCGCTCCATCGCCTTCCCGAAGGTCCGCGCCGCCGCCCGGTGCTTCGCGACGAGGACGATGCCGCTGGTCTCGCGGTCGAGGCGGTTGGCGAGGGAGAGCCGCGCCCCGCAGGCCAGCTCGTAGGCGCAGAGGGCCTCGAGCCCGTCGAGCAGGGTCGGCGGATTCCCCGGCACCGAGGGATGGACCATGAGGTGAGGCGGCTTGTCCACGACGAGGTAGTCCTCGCTTTCGTCGAGGACGGCGAAGTCGGGCGTGTAGAGGCGCAGGTCGATGGGGGAAGATAGCCCGCCGTGCGCCAAGTTCGCCGACGAATTGGCCCTCCGGCGAACGGCAGCCTCCCGACGCTGGCCCGAAGCGAATCGCCGGAGACGGGTTTCCGCGGACGCGCTGCGGCCCTACTCCTCCGGCGCGGCGATGGGGACCAGGGCGCGTTTCGCGGGACGCGCCGGCAGCTCGACGACGACGAGGCGCTCCGGTTCGATCTTCTCCAGCGTCTTGAGCGCCTCGGCTCCGGTCGCGTCGTAGATCTCGAGCCGTTCGACGGTCTCCCCTCCGCCGAGGCCGAGGGTCAGGACCGGCTCCACGCCGAAGCGGCGCTGGAAGGTATGCACCACCCAGTCGCGGTCCCGCACCGACACGAGCAGGCGCGTGCCGGGGGGCTGGCCCGGAGCGGCGACGCGCAGCCAGGCTCCCTCGCCCCCTTCCGCCTCGAGGCGGCGGACGCTCCCGTCGCGCTTCGTCGCGAAGAGATGGACGCCGCCGTCGCCGCCGAGGTCGCCGACGGTCCAGGCGAGGGTCTCGTCGAGCCAGCCGCCCCCCGCTGCCACGGTGACTTCGCGGAAGCCGCTGCCCCCCTGGTTGGAGAAGACCCGGTCGGGGGAAAGCGCCGCGGTGCCGAGGACGAGGTCCTCGTAGCCGTCGAGATCGAGGTCGGCGACGGCGGCGGAGAGGACGCCCGCGTCCAGCTCCAGGCCGGCGGCGGCGGTGACGTCGTCGAAGCGTCCTTCGCCGAGGTTGTGGTAGAGCCTCGCGCCGCCGACGCCGGATTCGGCGGTGGCGAGGAGCAGGTCGGGGCGGGCGTCGTTGTCGAAATCGAAGAATCTCGCGACGGACACGGGTGCGCCGGATGGGAAGCCGAAGGCGTCCTCCGCCTCCGCGAAGCGCCAGTCGCTCCAGAGCTCGGCGGGCTGCGAGAGGAACAGCTGGTTTCTTCCGTCCTCGCGGGCGACGAAGAGGTCGGGGAATCCGTCCCCGTCCACGTCGGCGGCGGCGAGGGCGGCGACCCCGCGCGGCACCCAGAGCTTCAGATCCCAGGCGACGGGTTGGAAGAGGCCCGCCTCGGTCTGGCGGTAGAGCTCGAGGGGGCGGTCGCGGCTGCCGACGAGCAGGTCGGGCAGGCCGTCCTGGTCGAAGTCGAGCCACGCGACCGCCGTGGTGTCGCCGAAGGCGAGCAAGCCGAGGGCGATGGTCAGGTCGGCGAAGCGTCCCCCGCCTTCGTTGCGCAGGAGCGAGTCGGGCAGGCCTCCTCCGCGGGCGACGAAGAGATCGAGGGCGCCGTCGCCGTCGAAGTCGATGGGATGCAGGCTGTCGCCCGGCTCCGTCCCGGAAAGTCCGTCGAGGGCGACGGGATCGCCGCCGGGATCGGGTTTGAACAGGGCCGCCCCGCCTGAGGCGACGATTTCCGGTCCGTCCTCGCCGTCGAAGTCGCCGAGGACGAGCGGCCCCCTCAGCTCCGACGGACGCGCGGCGAGGCGCACGGGGAAGGTGTCGCTCTCCGGAGCGGGCCGGGTCTCGAGGCGGATCGCCTCGGGCACGTCCTCGGGCTTCGCGCCGAGCGCGGCGAGGGCGAGGTTGAGCTGCCACCGCTCCTCGGCGGTCGAGGGACCGGACTCGGGGGAGGCCTTCAAGCCCGTGACGAAGCGTTTCAAGCCCTCCTCGTCGCGGGGGGCGGCTCCGGCGGGAAAGGGGAGCGGCGCCTCGGGCAGCATCGCGAGCAGGGCGGGAGGCTGCGACGCCGCCGGATCGGGGGCCGGCTCCTTCGCGGAAGCGGCCTCGCGCTCCGCCTTCGCCGCCGCCAGGACCTCGGCGATGGGCTTGCCCGCGTGGCGCTCCAGCAGCCTGCGGTCGGGGCGGCGCGGCCGTTTCTCGGGGATCTCGTCGGTGTAGGTTGGATCGCCGAAGGGACTGTATTCGGGATAGAGCAGCAGCAGCGCCGCGCCCGCGATCAAGGGCAGGAGAAACGCGCCGAGCGCGAGAAGGAGGAGGTTCCGCTTCGACATGGCATCAGACGAAAGTCCGCCAGCGCGCCAGCACGGCGAGGGCGGCGCCCGAATCGAGCGCCTCGGCGGCGCGGACGAGGCCCTCGGCCAAGTCGGCGGCCAGCCCCGCGACGACGAGCCCGGCGGCGGCGTTGAGGGCGACGACGTCGCGCTTCGGGCCGCGCTCCCTCCCCTCGAGGATGGCGGCGAGGATGGCCGCGTTGACCGCCGCGTCCCCTCCCCGCAGATCCTCCGTCGTGGCGGGCGGAAAACCGAAGGAGGAGGGTTCGATGGCGCATTCGACCGGGTCGGGCCGGCCCGTCCGCCAGACGCGGGTGGGGCCGAGGATGGAGACCTCGTCCATCCCGGCGCCGTCCTCGGTGCGGCCGTGGACGATCCAGGCGGATTCGCGGCCGAGCCGGGACAGGATGCGGGCAAAGGCGGGCCCGATCGCCGGATCGAAGACGCCGATCAGCTGGCGCTCCGGTCTCGCCGGATTGAGGAGCGGGCCGAGCAGGTTGAAGACGGTGCGCCGGCCCTGCTCCCCGAGCTGCCTGCGGACGGGGGCGACGGCCTTGAAGGCGGGGTGGTAGAGCGGGGCGAAGAGGAAGCCGGCCCCGACCTCTGCGAGGCAGCGCCCGAAGTCCTCCGGCGGCAGGTCGATGCGGATGCCCAGGGCCTCCAGCACGTCGGCGCCGCCGCTCGGCGAGGTCACGCCCCGGTTGCCGTGCTTCACCACCGCGGCGCCGCAGGCGGCGAGCACGAAGACGGCGCCGGTGGAGATGTTGAACAGGCCCAGCTTGTCGCCGCCGGTGCCGCAGACGTCGAGGAGGGGGCGGCCCACGCTCGCGCGGTCCAGGACCGGGACGACGGCGCGCTCGAGAAAGGCGGAGGCGAAGGCGGCGATCTCGTCCGGAGTCTCCCCGCGGTCGGCGAGGGCGGAGAGGAAGGCGGCCTTCTCCCCCTGCCCGACCGATTCGTCTAGCAAGGCGGCGGCGGCTCCGTCCGGCCCGGCGACGAGGTCGGAGGGGAGCTCTCCCCGGATGGCGGCGGCGGTCAGTTCCTGCATGGGCCGGAAGTGAACACCGTCCCTTCGCAGTTGCCAACCCGCAACTTCTGTCGGAAGCTCATTTCACGGGCGCTTGCGCGGCCCGCGCCGACGATGCCAACGGAGGGACCAACGCACCAATCGCTCAAGGGCAGCCTCATCCTCGCCGATCCGAGCCTGCGCGAGCCGACTTTCTTCCGCAGCGTCCTCCTCCTCACCGAGCACAGCCCCGACCAGGGCGCCTTCGGCTACATCCTGAACCGCCCCATCGGCAAATGCGTCGCCGACCTCCTCGGCGAGGACATCCTCCCCGGACAGGTGCGCGAGCGGCTCGCCGAGACGCCTGTCTTCATGGGCGGCCCGGTCAGCACGGAGCACCTCACCTTTTTCGCCATGGGTTGGTCGGACGGCGACGGCAAGCTGCAGTACGTGACCCATCTCTCCGCGCAGGAGGCGATGATGCACCAGATGGAAGGCTTCCAGATCCGCGCCTTCGTCGGCTATTCCGGCTGGACGGAAGGGCAGCTCGAGGACGAGCTGGAGCGGAAGACCTGGATCACCCACGAGCCCGAGAAAGCCGTCATCGACCTCGGCAAGACCGACCATCTCTGGCAGGACCTGCTGCGCGAGCTGAGCCCTTGGCACAAGCTCGTCGCGGACGAGCCGGACGATCTGTGGCTGAATTGAGAGAGAAGGTTCTCAGTTTGCAGCAAGGGGCGACATTTGGCCCGTTCCCTCACCGAGGCGTCGGCTCGAGGGCGGAGACGACCTCTTCGCAGCGTCCGCAGAGTCCGTCCGCCAGCACCGGAAGCGAGCGTCGGCAGCGCGGGCACTCCTCGTGGGTCGTGGCGGCGACGGTGGCGTGCGCCTCGGCCTCCGTCGGCGAGACGGAGAAAGCCGAAACCATGAGAAACTCGAGAGACTCCTCCGGCGACGCCGTGAGCAGAGCCCGGGCGGGATCATCCGCAGGCAGGTGGAAGACGACCGCGGCGCGCTCGCGCTTCTTGAACTCCTCGGCCTTCACCGCCGCGTCGACCGCGACCTGGGCGAGGTCGCGGAGGCGGGAGAGCAGCGCGACGCTCTCCGAGGCATCCGAACCCGCAAAGGCCGGATCGGCTTCGGGGAAAAGCTCCAGATGGACCGAGTCGGTGTGGCCGGCGTGCTCCCAGGCCTCGTCGGCGGTGAACGCGAGGACTGGGGCGAGGAGTTTCGCGAGCGAGTCGAAGACGCGCTGCATCGCCGTCTGGGTGGCGCGGCGGCGCGGGGAGTCCGCCGCGTCGCAATACATGCGGTCCTTGGTGATGTCGATGTAGAGGGCGCTGAGATCGACGGCGCAGAACTGGTTGAGGGTGTTGAAGACCTTGCGGAACTCGTAGGCGGCGTAGGCCTCGCGGCATTCCACGACGACCTGGTGGAGCCGCTCCAGGATCCAGCGGTCGAGGAGGGCGAGGTCCGCGGCGGGGACGGCGTCCTTCGCGGCGTCGAAGTCGTGGAGGTTGGCGAGAAGGATGCGGAGGGTGTTGCGGAAGCGGCGGTAGGGTTCGGCGGTCTGCTTGAAGAGGTCCTCGCCGAAGGGCACCTCGTTCTGCCAGTCCACGCTGCTGACCCAGAGCCGCAGGATGTCGGCGCCGTATTTGTTGTAGAAGTAGGCGGCATCGACCGGCTTGCCCGACTTCTCCGCCTCGGACTTGGAGAGCTTCTTCTTGTCCTGGTCGACGACGAAGCCATGCGTCATCACCGCCTTGTAGGGAGCCTCGTCGCAAACCGCGACGCTGAGCATGAGCGAGCTCTGGAACCAGCCGCGATGCTGGTCGGTGGCTTCGAGATAGAGGTCGGCGGGGCGGCCCAGCTCGGGACGGCGGTCCATCACCGCGACATGGCTGGAACCGGAGTCGATCCAGACGTCGAGGGTGTCGGTGCAGCGGGTCGTGCCGGCGGGCAGACCGAGCTGCTCCGCCCACCAGGCGTCGTCCTTTTCGAACCACAGATTCGTTCCGCCCGATTCGGTGAGGTCGGCGACGCGGCGGGCGAGGGCGGCGTCGAGGATGGGCGCGGAGGTCTCCGCGTCGTAGAAGACCGGCAGGGGCACGCCCCAGGTGCGCTGCCGCGAGATGCACCAGTCGGGTCGCGACTCGACCGTGCCGAAGATGCGGTTGCGCCCCCAATGCGGCAGCCATTGCACCCGGTCGATCTCCTGCAGCGCCGTCTCGCGGAAGGCGTCGATGCGGATGAAGAACTGCGGCACGGAGCGGAAGATCACCGGCGTCTTCGAGCGCCAGCAGTGCGGGTAGCTGTGGAGGTAGTTCTCCTTGCCGACGAGGGCGCCCTGCTCCGCGAGCAGCCTGATGATGGGGCCGTTGGATTCGTGGACGTGCTTGCCGACGAGAAACTCGACGCCCACCTCGTCGGTGAACTTGCCCTCGTCGTCGACGGGGGAAAGCAGTCCGAGGCCGTTCTGCTGTCCCGCGAGGTAGTCCTCGGCCCCGTGGCCGGGGGCGATGTGGACCGCGCCGGTGCCGGTTTCGGTGGTGACGAAGTCGGCGAGGATGACCCGCGAGGTGCGGGGGAGGAAAGGGTGTTTCGCCTCGGCCCCCTCGAGTTCGGCGCCTTTCAGCTCGGCCAGCTCGCCGACGGGAACGAAGCCCGTCTTTTGGCCGAAGGCCTCGATCAGTTCGCGGACGACGACGAAGTCCTCGGTCGTGCCGCGCTCGGCGTTCGAGAACGTCCCGCGCAGGTAGGTGAGCTGCGGATGCACCGCGATGCCGAGGTTGGCCGGCAGGGTCCAAGGCGTGGTCGTCCAGATGACGAGGGAGCTTTCCCCGGCGAGCGGTCCGGCGACGAGGGGAAATTTCACGAAGACCGCGGGATCCTTCACCTCCATGTATTCGACCTCGGCCTCGGCCAGGGCGGTCTGGGCGCCGTAGCTCCACTGCACCGGTTTCTGGCTTTGATAGACCAAGTCCTTCTCCACCAGGGTGGCGAAGACGCGGATGATGTCGGCCTCGTATTCGGGCGAGAGGGTCAGGTAGGGATTTTCCCAGTCGCCGAGGACGCCGAGGCGGCGGAAGGAGTTGCGCTGGATGTCGATGTACTGCCGGGCGAAGGCCTCGGAGCGGCGGCGGATCTCGGCAGGCTCGAGGCCGCGCGACTCCTTCACCACCTTGAACTCGATGGGCAGGCCGTGGCAGTCCCAGCCGGGCACGTAGGGGCATTCGTGGCCCGCCATCGACTTGCTCTTGAGGACGAGGTCCTTCAGCACCTTGTTCAGCGCCGTGCCCATGTGGACGTCGCCGTTGGCGAAGGGCGGTCCGTCGTGGAGGACGAACTTCGGCGATCCGGCGGCGCGGCGCTTCTCGACGATGCGGCGGTAGAGGCCGCCCTTCTCCCATCGGGCGAGGCGCTCGGGCTCTCGCACGACGAGATCCCCCCGCATCGGAAAGGAGGTGTCGGGGAGGTTCAGGGTCGCCTTGTAGCGGGAGGAGCCGTCGGGTTCGCTCATGGGGAAAAGGCGGGAAGCCTAGCACCCCCGGCGGAGCGGGTCAAACGGCCCGCTCCGGCCAAAGGGGCTTGCCGCCGATCGGCCGGGACGGTACACTCCCGGCATGAGCACCATCCTCGCGAACGCCGAAACCGTGGCTGCTGCCAGCGACCATCACGCCTTCAACCGCGCGGTGTGGGACCGGCTCGTCTCCGACCCGGAACTGGCGCCGCTCGACTGGCGCATCGAAACCGACGAACACGGACAGATCATCATGTCACCTCCCCCCGCCCCTTCCCACGGCAGTTTTCAAAGCGAAGCCGCACGCCGCCTCGGAAACTGGAATCCCGGCGGCAGGGTCATCACCGAATGCCCCATCTCGACCCGGAAGGGCGTGAAGGCCGCCGACGTGGCCTGGTGCTCGGCACGCATCTGGGATTCCCTCGACGGCGGTAGTTGCTTCGAGACGGCACCGGAGATCTGCGTCGAGGTGCTTTCGCCCTCGAACACCCATGGCGAGATCGAGGAGAAGAAGGCGCTCTATTTCGAGGAAGGTGCGCTGGAGGTGTGGTTCGTCTCCGGCTCGGGCCAGTTGTCCTTCTTCCTGCGGAAAGACCCCGGCACCACCTGTCCGGCGCCGGAGATCTGCGCCGAGTTCCCCCTCCGGATCTAGAACTCGAATCCAGTCGGATGCCTACCATTGATCCATGCCTCCGCCATCCGATGCCCTGACCGGACACAACCAAGCAGGATGAAGGGCCCAACGCATGGCAAGCCGAAGGATCATGGCTTGGCGGCACGCTGGCCCGGAGGTGGCCATCGCCTCCCAAGGTTCCCGTCCGTCGAAATCAGGGAGAATGCTGCGCTCGACTCGGAAAAAACGCTCAAAACCACGCATCTGACCGCTTTTGGGAGCGATAATACAGGAATGGAAGTTGAGGGGCGACACGAACGCCCACACCAGACCGGGGCTGCGGCCCCAGCCGCAACGGAGCCGCGATTGCGCGGTGAAACGGAATCCGTCGTAACGCGCTCCTTCGATCCGCACGGGATCGCGATTTAGGACAAAAAGCAATCCGTCGGGCGACACTGCC
>CAYMMC010000024.1:0-15445 GCA_964391125.1 uncultured Akkermansia sp. | reverse complement strand
GAAAATCTTAGCACGAAGCCATGCACGCCGGCGCTCATCAAGGGGATGGTCAAGCCGCTATCGCCTTCACCACCTTCTCGGCGGCATCGGCCAAGTCGTCGCCAGTGATGAGCGCCACGCCCGACTCGGCCAACGTCTTCTTGCCGGCCTCGACGTTGTTGCCCTCGAGACGAACGACGAGTGGCAAACTCAGGTCGACTTCCTGGCAGGCTGCCACGATGCCCTCGGCGATGACGTTGCAGTCCATGATGCCGCCGAAAATGTTGACGAGGATGCCCTCCACCTTGGGGTCGCCCATGATGATCTTGAAGGCATTGGTCACCTGCTCCTTGGAAGCGCCGCCGCCCACATCGAGGAAGTTGGCCGGCTCGCCGCCGTAGTGCTTGATGATGTCCATCGTCGCCATGGCGAGCCCGGCGCCGTTGACGAGGCAGGCGATGTTGCCGTCGAGGCCGATGTAGTTGAGCTGGTATTTCGCCGCCTCGACCTCGCGGGGGTCCTCCTCCGTCGGGTCGTGGAGCGCGGCGATCTCGGGGTGGCGGTAGAGGGCGTTGTCGTCGAAGTCGAACTTCGCGTCGAGGGCGAGGACGCGGCCGTCGGGCGTGGTCACGAGCGGATTGATCTCGACCATGGAGCAGTCGCACTCGATGAAGAGGCGGTAGAGCGCCGAGAGCAGCTTGCCGAACTGCTTCGCCTGGTCGCCGCCGAAGCCGAGCTTGGAGGAGAGCTTGCGGATCTCGTAGGGCTGGAGCCCGAGCAGCGGATGGACGGCCTGGTGGAAGATCTTCCCGGGGGTCTCGGCGGCGACCTCCTCGATGTTCACCCCGCCCTCGGTGCTGGCGACGACGACGGGGGAGCGGCTCTCGCGGTCCATGAGGATGGCGAGGTAGTATTCCTTCTCGATGTCGACGGCGTCGGCGACCATCACCTTGTTCACGAGCTTGCCCTCCTCGCCGGTCTGGTGGGTGACGAGGGTCTGGCCGAGCATCTTGGCGGCGATGTCGGCGGCCTCCTCGGCGGTCTGGACGAGGTGGACGCCGCCCTGGAAGCCGTTCTTGAAGGTGCCCTTGCCCCGTCCGCCCGCGTGGACCTGGGCTTTCACGACGATGTTCGAGCCGATCTCGGAGGCGGCGGTCCGGGCCTGCTCCGCCGTGTCCGCGACGCGCCCCTTGGGCGTGGGGACACCGAATTTTTCGAAAAGTTCCTTGGCCTGGTATTCGTGGATGTTCATGAAAGCGGATGGGTCCCGGCGGACGGGCGCGGCAACTTACGGAGTCGCTTCCGCAGGTCAAGGTGGAACTGTCGCAATGCCGTGCAGCGATCGCGCCACATTCGCCCGCGGCGGCTCAGAAATCGAGCAGCACCTCGGCGCGACGGTTCTCGGAGCGGCCTCTGGGATTGTCGGAGCCGTCGGGGAGAAAGTTGGGCTTGCGCGGCTTCGCCGCCCCGAAGGCCTCGGTCACGACTTGCTCGGGCTTCACCCCGTTGGCGATGAGCTCCCGGCGGATCGACTCGGCGCGGCGGTCGCTCAGGGCGATGTTGTAGCCGTCGCTGCCGAGGGAGTCGGTGTGCCCGTTGATGCGGATGATCCGCCCCTGCCCCTGCTTGAGGATGTCGGCGACGATGGCGAGCTGCCTCCGGGTGCGGGAGGTGAGTCCGGCCTCGTCGAACTCGAAGTAGAGCACCAGGGAATCCCCGCCGGCGGGGTCCTCGACGATGGGGCTGTAGGCGACTTTGCCCCCGCCCGCCGCCTCGGAGAGGGCGGAGAGCACTTTCGAGAAGGTGAGTCCGTTGACCATCCAGGCCTCGCCGACCTTGCCCAGCTCGACGGCGAACTCCGAGACCGTCCCCTCGGACTGGACCCGCGCGAGCACCCAGGCGATGTCCTCGCGGTCGAGGGTGACGACGAAGGGACGCTCCGCGCGCAGGTCGAACCCGCCCTCCTCGATCGCGATCATCAGGGCGGCGACGCGCTCGTCGGTGACGGAGGCGGGATCCGCGAGCTCGCGGGCGGTTTCGAAGTCGCGCTCGACCACCGCCCGCGAGAAGGTGTGGACGACGGAGAGGGCGTCGCCCCTGCCCGCAGCCTCCGCCGCCCCGGCGGCGGAACGCTCCAGAGGCAGGCTGACTTTGTCGATTTCGACTTTGCCGCCTTCGCCCTCCCTCAAGTCCGCGTAGAGCTGGCGCTTGGCGCCCTTGCCCCCGACGGGAACGAAGTTCAAGGCCCAGCGGAGCCCCTCCGCCGACTTCGAGACCTCGGCCTGGGGACGGGCGGGATCGAGCATCAGATCGGGGTTTTCGACGAGGGCCTTGAGCTCTCCGCGGACGGGCTCCGCGAGCGCCGAGGGCCCGGCGAGCTTGGCGAATCCGTCGAAATCGTGCGCGGCGATCCTCTCGGCGAGGGCCGCCACCGCCGCCTCGGGGGTGCGGAAGGGGGAGGCCACCGGCTCCACCGCCGCCGGAGCGGGGATGGCCTCCGCCGTCGGCGCAGCCGGTGCGGGAGGGGCGGATGCCGGAGCCTGCTCGGATTCCCGCTTCGGCCCCTCGGCGGGAGCAGCCTCCGGCGTCCCTGAGGTCGGAGCGGCGATGCCCGGGGGCGTCGCCGCCACCTTTCCGCGCGTTCCGCAGCCCCTCAGGGTGAACAGGGAGATCGCCAGTCCGACGAGGATGATTCCGAAGAAGATGGTGGCGGTCGTCTTGTTCATGGCGCGGGCGCGTCCAGGCTCCTTCAGCGCGGACGTCGCTAAACTTAGCAGAATGCGAACTCTCCGAAACCGAAAAGTCCCGCCGTGCCGCTAGTCCGTTCGGGCCAGCGAGCTAGCCCAGCTCCGCCACGATGCGGTCGACGGGGACGATGCGCTCGCTGCGCGCCGCCAAATCCCGCAGCGTGAGATCGGGGAACTCCGCGCCGACGACCACGGCGTGGCGCGCGCCCGCCTGCTCGGCCGCCTGGAACTGCTTGGCCACCTTCGCCGGCGAGAGGGGCGAGAGGACGCGGAGCCCGGCCCCGCGGAGCGTCTGCGCCAGCGAGGCGGCCTCGGCCTCCCTGGCGGCGTCGGCGAGCACGACGCAGGCGTCGACGCGGGCGCTTTCCCGCACCGCCTCGGCGAGTCGCGCCGCCGCCCCCTCCGTCTCGCGGATGAGGTCGGCGATCACCATGTCGCCCATGGCGAAGCCGCAGGCCGTCATCTCCACCCCGCCGACGAGGCCGACGAGCTGGTCGTAGCGCCCTCCGCCGGCGACGGCGCGCATGCCCTTGCCGATGTCGAAGATCTCGAAGACGGGTCCCGTGTAGTAGGCCAGCCCCCGGACGATGCCGAGGTCCACCTCGACGAACTCGCCCAGGCCCCGCGCCCCGAGGTCCGCGAGGATGCGCCGGATCGCGGGCGAAGCCTCGGCGCCCGAGGCGATGAAGTCGCGCACCTCCTCCGGTCGCACTCCCAGGGCGCCGAGCTGCTCCGCGACCTTCTCCTCGGGGGTCCGCTCCATCTTGTCGACGACTTGCAGGAAGGCCGCGACGCCCGCCTCGTCGAGGCCCTTTCCGGCGGCGAACTCCGTCCAGGCGCGGCGGTCGCTCACCCGGATGCGGAAATCCGCGGAGGAGAAGCCGAACTCGCGCATCAAGTCGATGGAAAGCGCCATCAGCTCGGCGTCGGCGAGGACGGACTCCTCCCCGAGGATGTCGCAGTTGAACTGGTAGAACTCCCTCCCCCGGCCCTTCTGGTGCTTCTCGTAGCGGAAGAACTGGCCGATGGAGAACCAGCGCAGGGGCTTGCGGTAGTCCCGCTGGCGCGCCGCCGCCATCCGGGCCAGGGTCGGGGTCAGCTCCGGCCGCATCGAGACGTCGCGCCCGCCCTTGTCCTCGAAGCAGAAGAGCTGGTTCACGATCTCGTCGCCGCTCTTGCGGCGGTAGAGCTCGGTCGGCTCGAGCAGCGGCCCCTCGTATTCGACGAAGCCGTAGCGCCGCGCCACCTTGCGCCAAGTGTCGAAGACGTGGTTCCGCGCGGCGCAGTCCTCGGGATAGAAGTCTCGGAATCCGGGGAGGGTTTGGAAACGGGTCGCCATGTCTTGGCCGGGGTGGATGCGGGGCTCAGCCGAACACGATGGTCCGGTTCGCGTGGACGAGGGTGCGGTGGTTCAGGTGGAGCCAGACGGCGCGGCTCAGGACGGATTGCTCCAGCGCCCGCCCCTTCCGGATGAAGTCCTGGACCGAGTCGCTGTGCGAGACCGGAGTGACGCCCTGGGCGATGATCGGCCCTTCGTCGAGGTCCTCGGTGACGTAGTGGCTCGTCGCCCCCACCAGCTTCACGCCGCGCTTGTGGGCGGAATGATAGGGTCTCGCCCCGGGAAAGGCCGGGAGGAAGGAATGGTGGATGTTGATGATGCGGTCGGGGAAGGCCTCCGTCATCCGGGGGCTGAGGATCTGCATGTAGCGGGCGAGCACGACGAGGTCGACCTCCGCCTCGCGCAGCAGCCCGATCTCCTTGCGCTCCTGCTCCATCTTGCTCTTCGGCGTGATCGGGAGATAGTGGAAGGGGATGCCGAAGCATCCCGCCGTCGCGCGGAGATCCTCGCGGTTGCTCACGATCAGGGGGATCTCCATGCGCAGCTCGCCGCTCTCGTGGCGCGAGAGGAGGTCGTAGAGGCAGTGGTTCTCCTTCGTCACGAAGATCGCGACTCGGGGAACGACGTCGGAGAAGTGCAGGGCCCAGCGCATCTCGAAGCGCTCCATCAGCGGGGCGAGCGCCGCGGCGACGGCCTCGCGGGCGACGGCGAAGCCGGCGAGCTCCCATTCCACCCGCATGAGGAAGACGCCCTCCGCCTGGTCGACGTGCTGGTCGATGTCGACGATGTTGCCCCGGTTCTCGAAGAGGAAGGCCGATAGGGCGGCAACGATGCCGGCTCGGTCGGGGCAGGAGATCAGCAGGATCGCCGTCGGGGAATCTTTCGAGGGGGTGCTCAAGGACAGAGATGCCTGACGCCTTCGCGGACGGGAGGAAGAAAGTGCTCGAGGGGGGACTCGAACCCCCACAGGTCTCCCCACAAGATCCTTAGTCTTGCGCGTCTACCAATTCCGCCACCCGAGCGACGTTCCTCGAAGCCGGAGCGGTGTCCGGCGCGAAGGGGGGAATCGATAGATTGAAAATCCCGTTTCCGCAAGCGGATTCTTCGGACATTCTCGCTTCCCCGGCGGCGGATCTCCCGAAGCCGCCTCATCCGGATCGATTTCCCGGACGGGGAAATTTTCAGCGAAAGAGCAATACCGGCACGGTGCAGGTGCGCAGGAGGGTGGTGGTGGTGCTGCCGAGGATGAGCTGCCTCACCCGGGTGTGGCCATAGGCTCCCATGACGAGAAGGTGGATTTCCCGCTCCCTGACCTCTCTCGCGATGATGTCGTCCGCGTCGCCCGGGAGAAGGTCCGCGGTGACGGGGAAGCCCGCCGCCCGGAGCGAGGCGGCGGCGGTCTCGAGTTGCCGGGCGAGTTCTCCGTCGGCTTTGCCCACCGCCAGCAGGTGGCATTCCGCCCCCCGCAGCAGCGGCTCGGCGGTCAGGTAGTGAACCGCTTTGCGCGCGCTGGCGCCTCCGTCGAAGGCGATCAGAAAACGGTCGGGCGTCCTGAACTCCCGCGAGGCGACCAGCACCGGCACCGGCACGCTGCGGACCACTCGCTCCAGGTTGCTCCCCAAGTGGCCCCGGGCGAAATCGGCGTGCTCCCCGCGCTTGCCGATCACAATCAGCGACGTGTCATCGGCGAGTTCGTCGACGGCGTCCACCAGGGAACCGTGGCGCTGGGCGGCGGAGATGTCCGGGCTGTCGTCTTTTGCGGCGACGCGGAGTTGTCTCATCGCGTCGTCGAGGATCGCTTGACCCCGCAGTCGGGCGACGCGGGCGTGGGTCTCGTCGGCCAGGGCGAGTTCCGCGAGCAGTTCGGCGCTGGCGTCAAAACCGATCGTGCCGCTGAGATCCCGTTCCGAAGGATGTTCGTGGCGCTCGATGACATGGAGCACATGGATGGGGGCGGATTGGCGGGAGGCCGCCCACGCCGCATGGCGATACACGCTGGAAGCGTAGGGGGAGCCGTCGGTGCAAGCGATGATCATGGGGATCGGGAGGTGGGGATTCAGTGTTCGAGCATGCGTTCCAGGGCATCCGGCTTGTCGTGAACCGCGAGCTTTTCGACGATCGTGGCGCTCGCTTCGTTGAGTCCGATCACTACGACTTCCGCTCCCTCGCGGCGGAATTTCAGAATGACCTTGTCGAGGGCTCCGACCGAGGTCAAGTCCCAGAAATGGGCCTGGGAGACGTCGATGACGACTTTCGAGAGCACTTCCCGGAAATCGAAGCCCGCGAGGAAGGTGTCCGCGGACACGAAGAACACCTGGCCGCGGACGAGGTAGGTGCGGCAGTCGCCTTCCCGGGTCGAGGTGATCCGGATGACCTGGGCCACTTTGCGGGCGAAGAACAGCGCGGCGAGGAGCACGCCGACCGCCACTCCGATGGCGAGGTTGTGGGTCCACACCACGGTGATGACGGTGCCGAGCATCACCAGGTTGGTGGTCCGCGGATGCACCGCGAGGTTTCGGAACGAGGCCCAGTTGAAAGTGCCGATCGAGACCATGATCATCACCGCGACCAACGCCGCCATCGGAATTTGCCGGACCCAGGGACCGAAGACAAGAATCAGCACCAGCAGGAAGACCCCCGCGCAGAGAGTGGAGAGGCGGGTCCGACCGCCCGATTTCACATTGATGATCGACTGGCCGATCATCGCGCATCCCGCCATGCCTCCGAAGAGCCCGGCGGTGATATTCGCCAGGCCCTGGCCCCGGCATTCCCGGTTCTTGTCGCTCGGCGTGTCGGTGAGTTCGTCCACGATCTGGGCGGTCATGAGCGATTCGAGGAGCCCCACCACCGCCATGCTCAGCGAATAGGGCAGGATGATCGCGAGGGTCTCGAAATCGAGGGGCACCCGCGGCCAGAGAAACAGGGGCAGCGTGTCGGGCAGCGTGCCGAGATCTCCCACCCGCCGCACCTCCAGCCCGAACCCTATCGCGAGGCTTGTCAGGACCACGATGCAGACCAGCGGAGAGGGCACCGCCTTGGTCCAGCGGGGCAACAGGTAGATGATCGCCAGTCCTCCGGCCACCATCGCGTAGGTGATCCAGTTGACCCCCGACACCCCCGGATTCAGTTCTGGGAGTTGCGCCAGAAAGATGAGAATGGCCAGCGCATTGACGAAGCCGGTCATGACCGCTTTCGAGACGAATCGCATCAGTGAACCCACTTTCAGCAAACCAAGGACGATCTGGATCCCGCCGGTGAGAATCGTGGCGGCGAGGAGATACTGGAGGCCGTGATCCCGCACGAGGGTGACCATCAGCAGCGCCATCGCTCCGGTCGCGGCCGAAATCATCCCCGGACGACCGCCCGCGAAGGCGGTCACCACCGCGATGCAAAAGGAAGCGTAGAGACCGACCTTGGGATCGACCCCGGCGATGATCGAGAAGGCGATCGCCTCGGGAATGAGGGCGAGGGCGACGACCATACCCGCCAGCACATCGCCGCGGAGGTGGGAGAACCAGGCAGAGCGGGAGAAGGGAGCGGGCATCGGGAAAAGGGAATGGGGATGAGAGAAAGTGAGGGGCGAAGGGAAAAACAAAGGACTCCCGCGCACGGCGGGGAACGAACGGAGAGGGTGCGCGTCATCGTCCGCGCCGGGAGAGATCGACGAGATCGCCGACGAACGAATCGCGACGGAAGCGTGTCCGCGGACGGATCCACTGGCAAAGCGGACCCCGACCGGCCGGGAGGGTCCCGCGGTCCCGACCGACTTTCGGCCTCCACCGATTCGGCGCGCATCCTGCGCTCGTATCCACCTTCCGGCAAGGTCTTTCCCGCGCATCCCGTTTTCGGCGGGTCCTCTTGGCCCGACCACGGCACCTCCGTCGGCGGGGCGGTCGCCCGGGCCCCGGTCAGCCCGCGACGGAGCCCGCGTAGACGTTGAAGCCGCCTTCGCGAAGGAAGCCCACGAGGACCTGCCCGCTCTCCTGCGCCAGCTTCACGGCGAGGCTGCTCGGGGCGGAGATGGCGGCGACGACGGGGATGCGGGCGGCGAGAGCCTTCTGCATCAGCTCGAAGGAGACGCGCCCGCTCACGAGGAGCAGGGTTTCGCCCAGCGGACGCCCGTGGAGGAGGGCGTGGCCGACCACCTTGTCGAGGGCGTTGTGGCGGCCCACGTCCTCGCGCAGGAGGATCAGGCCGCCGTCCTCGTCGAAGAGGGCCGAGGCGTGGAGGCCGCCGGTGCGCTCGAAGGTCTCCTGCGCCGCGCGGAGCTTCGCGGGCAGGCCGAGGAGCCGCTCCGGCGAGGGGGCGGTCCCCGGGACGAGCGGGGGAAAATGCCCGAAGACCGACGCGATCGTCGCCTTGCCGCAGACGCCGCAGCTCGAGCTGGTGAAGACGTGTCGGGTGAGCCGGGCGAGATCGGCGGGGCGGCGGAGCCGCACGTCGAGGACGTTGCCGAGCCCTTCGGCGCCGGTCTCCGTGCAATGGACGAACTCGGCGATGTCGGCGGAGGAGGCGACGAGGCCCTCGGCGAGGAGGAACCCGGCGGCGAGCTCGTCGTCGTGCCCCGGGGTGCGCATCGTCACCGCGACGCTGGCGCCGTCCACGCGGATCTCGAGAGGCTCCTCCGCCGCGACGAGATCGCGGACCGGAACGGGAGCGCCGCCGGTGCGGTGGCGCTCGACGAGGACGGCCTCGTCGCGGACGCCGGTCTCGAGGGCGGCGAGATCCTCGGGAGTGTTGAGGTTGGCGAACAGGGCGGCGTCCCCGTCGGCGACGGGGACGGCACGGACGATCCCCCGGACCTCGGCCTCGTCGAGGAGGTCCTGGAGACGCCGCCTCCCGGAGGCAAGCGCCTCCTCGACGAGGGCCAGCATGGCTTCGCGGGGATAGACGGCCGCGAGCGGCTCCCAGCCCCGGTCGGAGCGCGGCGCGACGCCGCCGCCCTGCGCCAGCAGCGAGGCGAGATAGTCCGTCTCCATCCGCGGCAGGTCGACGGCGAGGACGAGGACGCGCTCGGCCCGGCTCGCGGCAAGGACGGAACGCAGCCCGCCGATCGGGCCGAGGTCGGGCGGGTCGTCCACGATCCTGGAGACGCCCGCGAGGACCTCGGGGAAGGGTTGACCGGCCCGCGTCGAGAGCCAGAGCCGCCCCGGCGCGAGAGCGGAGAGCCGGCGCAGTTGGACCGCGTAGAGCGCACCACCCCTCCATTCGAGGAAGGCCTTGTCCCGTCCCAGCCGGGAGGAGCGCCCGCCGGCGAGGAGGGCGGCGTCGAAGGGGGGCGCGGCGGGCATGGTTAGGGAATCGCTCAGGGGACCTGGTTGGCGGTCCCCTCGAGGTCGTTCACCGCCTTGTTGAGGACCCGGACGATGTATTTGTTCGGCTGCTCTCCCTCCAACGCCGCCTTCATGGAGGCCAGGAGGGGGCGGGCCGCCTCGTCGAGTTCGTCGAGGACGAGGGCGGCCTCGAGCCGGGCCCATTCGTTCTTTCCGGCCAGCTGCCGCTCCAGCGCGGAGAAGCCCTTCGAGGTGAGCCCGATGTAGCAGAGCGCCCTCGCCGCCGCGACGGCGACGGCGGGCGACGGGTCCCCCAGCGCATCGCTGAGGGCGGCGGCGGCGCCGGCGGTCTCCTTGGTCTCGGCGGGATAGTTGCCCAAGCCGGTCGCCGCCCAGTAGCGGATCGCGGCCTCCTTGTGCCCCAGGGCGGAGAGCATGCCGTCGATGCCCTTCGCCCCGCCCGAGGCGCGGGCGGCGGCGGAGGAGAGCTCCCTCACTCGCTTGGCGGGGTCGTCGGCGCGGAGGATGGCGAAGGCCGACCCCGCGCCCGGCTCGCGGCGCTCGATCTCCGATTCCGGCACGAAGCCGAGATCGCCGATCTCGGCCTGCCATCCGGCCAGGGCGGTGCGCAGCTCGGCCAAGGCCTGCGCGTGGGCGGGGTCGGCGGCGAGGTTGCGGATCTCGTGGGGATCGCTCTCCAGATCGTAGAGCTCCTCCGCCGGCTTGCGCTTCGCGGCGAACCAGGCGGACGGACCCGTCAGGGTCCCGGCGGCCCCGGCTTTGCGGATTTCCCTCATTGTCGCGCCCTGCTCGGCGTAGTCGACGAACTGGGCGTAGGGCTTGAGCGGCTCGTAGTTCCGGACGTAGCGGTAGCGGGCGTTCCGCGCGGTGCGGATCAGGTCGTGGCGCTCGTCCATGCGGTCGCGGGCGCCGAAGACGTGGCCGCGCTCCGTCCCTCCGACGAAGGGCTGGCCCTGGAGGTGCTCGGGGACGGCGAGCCCGGCGAGGGACAGCATCGTCGGGGCGAAGTCGACCGTGCTGACGAGCCGGTCGTCCGCCTCGCCGGGCCCCTTCAGGGCGAAGGCGGAGCGGAGCGGGTCCGGGAGGCGAGCGATCAGCGGAATGCGCGTGCCCGAGTCGTAGAGCCAGCGCTTCGCCCGCGGCAACCCGACGCCATGGTCGGACCAGAACATCACCACGGTGTTCTCCCATTCGCCCGACTCCTTCAGCTCGGCGAGAATCCGGCCGGCCCAGGCGTCCATGGCGGTGATCAGCTCGTAGTGGCGCTTCCAGTCCTCGCGCACGGCGGGGGCGTCGGGGTAGTAGGGCGGCAGGGTCGTGAGCGCGGCGGGGTCCTGCCTCTGCTCCGGCAGCAGATCCTTCGTCACCTCGCGATACTTCCTCTCGTCGGCGATGCCGCTCTCGTGGCAGCCGGTGAAGTTGAAGACGGCGAAGAAGGGCTGTCCCGGCTGGCGGTTCCGCCAATGCGCCTTGCCCGAGCTTTCGTCCCAGATCTCGGCGGGCGCGGGTTTGGAGAACTGGTAGTCGGTCTTGCTGTTGTTCGTGCAATAGTAGCCCGCTTCGCGGAGGTAGAGGGGGAAGGGCTTCAGCCATCCGGGCAGGACGGCGTCGCAGCGCATGTGGTGCGTGCCGATGGAGTTCTGATACATGCCCGTGACGATGGCCGAGCGGCTCGGGGCGCAGACGCCGGCGGTGGAGAAGGCCCGGGTGTAGCGGACGCCCTCCGCGGCGAGGGCGTCGAGGTTCGGCGTGATGGCGTGGGGGTCGCCGTAGCAGGCGAGGCGGGGGCCGATGTCCTCTGCGGACAGCCAGAGGAAGTTGGGACGTCCCTGGACGTGGGGCGCCAGAAGTCCGATGGAGAGGAAGGAAAGGGAGAGCGGAAGGAGAACGCGTCGTGCCGGGCGCATGGCGCGATGATGGCATTTTCCGCATGGGAAGGCAAGGGGGCGCACGGAGCGGAGCGGAGAAAATCCGGCATCCCGGCGGTCCTCGACCACCCCGTTCGACACGCGCCTCGCGGTGGAGAGGGAGCGCAAAAGCTTGAATCGCCCGGACGCTTCGTTCGTCGTTCCCTCCGGCGCCGTTCTTTCGGAGCTGCCGGGGGAGACGCTCCCGCAGCGAAGCGGCAACCGGCAACGCCCCTCCCATCCCACCTCCCCATGACCTCCGCTCCCCGCACCTCCAGCCCCCTGAAATGGCTCCTGATGGTTTCCGCCGCCTGCCTCCTTTCGACCGGCGCCGTCCAGGCCAGATACGGAGCCTTCGTCTATTCGACCGGCGGCGGCTCCTTCGGGGCCTACGGCTTGAGCTGGAACTGGCGCACCCCCAACGCCGCCGTGCGGTCGGCGACCCGCACCGCCCGCCACTACAACGGCGGAGGCCTCGACGGCTACCGTTACGTCTGGTGGAGCCGCCGCGGCTTCGAGGCCGGCGCGCGGGGCTACGACTACTACGGCGACTACGTCCGCTTCGGATGGGCGCGGGGGTGGCGCACCCGCCGCAGCGCGATCAACTACGCGGTGCGGCGTCTCGGCTACCATACCTACGACCTCGGCTACGCGAGCGGCTTCAACCGCTGAACCGCCCTTCTCCTCCGATCTCATGCATTCGGTCTCCCGCGCCATCCTCCCCCTCGCGTCGGGCGCGATCTGCTTCTTCCTGGGCCTTTGGACGGGTGGACGCTGGAGCGATGCCCCGACCGCTCCTTCGGCAGGCTCCACGGAGGAACGGTCCGGCAACGCGGCGACGGGCCTTCCCGGATTCGGCGGGGCAGCGCATGGGGAGAACGCCGGAGGGGGCTCGCCCTTCGGTGGGCCGGGCGAAAAGGGAGCCGCGGCCGGCCTCGTCGCGATCTTGGAAAACCCGGACCGCCGCCTTCGTGAACGCGAGCTCGAAGCTCTCGGCGCGCGCGATTTCGCCGAAGGCGTGGATTGGAGGGCCGCCGCGGACGCGATCGGCGATCGCGTCGACCGGAGCGTCTATCTGAAAGGGGTCGTCGCCGCCTGGGCGACGGAGAATCCCCGCGAGGCCGTCGCCTACCTTTCCGTCCTGGGGCTGTCGGACCGGGCCAACCTCGTTCCCCACGCCGTCTCGGTCTGGGCGGGCTCCGATCCCACCGCCGCGGAGTCCTGGGTGCTTGGCCTGGCCAAGGGGGAGGTCCGCGACCTCGCCATCGAAAGCCTCTATCGCTCCTGGGCCGTAGGCAATCCCCCCGTCGCCGCCGCCAGCGCCCAATCCTTGGAGGACGAGTCGGCCCGCCTCCGCGCCCTCGTCGCCGTGGTCAGGGAGTGGAGCGCGAACGATCTCGGCGCCGTGGGGAAATGGGCGGCCGGCCTGGCGGATCCGAACGCGAAGGATGTCGCGGTCATGGCCGTGGCCGACGAGATGTCGGCGCGGGCGCCGATCGAGGCGATGCGCTGGGCCTCCGCACATCTCGCCGCCGATCCCCTCGCCAATCCCGAGATCGTCCAGCTCGTCGCCTCCAAGGCGGGCTTCGAGGCGCCTCGGGAGACCTTTGCCTGGCTCACGACCGTGCCGCCGTCCGCCGAGGCCGCCGCCTCCCTGGCCGGCGTCGCGAGCTACCTCGTCGAAGAAGATCCCGGTTTCGCCTGGGACGGATTCGCCAAGCTGCCCGAAGAGCTGAAGCAAGTCACGGCGGACTCCGTCGCATCGACCCTCGGGACGAAGGACCCCGAGACCGGGAAGCGGTGGCTGGGGGAGCTGGAGGACGGGGAGACGAAGCGCTGGGCCACCTCGGCCTTCGTCTCCGGATGGGCCGAACGGGACCCCGGCTCCGCCGAGGCATGGGTCGAGAGCCTGCCGCCCGGCCCGGAACGGGACGCGGCCAAGGAAGGGCTCTCCAGCGCCGAGACCGGTTCGGGCGCGGGTGGACGGGCGCCCTGACCGGAAGCTCCGAGGCGGGAAGGCCGTTGACGGGAGCGCGACATGGCTCCGCCCCGCGCCGTTCGCGCCTCTTTGCGGCCAACTCCCCGGGCCGGGCCCCATCGCATCGGACGTGTCTCCGCAGAGCCGCGCGCCACTCCCGATCCCGAACGGCAAAACCGCATTCCGGCTTCCTTCGAGCCTCGGTTGGCTCATCGGGGTTCCGGCCGGAGCTTCTCCGACGGAGGAGGCGCGGGTCTCGGAGCCGGAGCGGCCCGCCGACGGGAGCCGATCAGACGCCTTGGGGCCGCCGCTTCGCGAGGAAGTATTCGACGGAGTCGACGAGGGCCCGCCAGCTCGCCGCGATGATGTTGTGGCTGACCCCCACGGTGCCCCAGGTCTCGTGGTTGGCCGAGCTGAGGATGAGGACGCGGGTCTTCGCGGCGGTGCCCATGTGGCTGTCGATGATGCGGACCTTGTAGTCCTCCAGCTCCATTTCGTCGAGATGCGGGTAGGCGGGGCGCAGGGCTTTGCGCAGGGCGGCGTCGAGGGCGTTGACGGGGCCGTCGCCCTCGGCCACGCAGTATTGCTCGGTCCCGTCGACGATCAGCTTCACCGTGGCGGAGCAGGCCTGGTAGTCGCGCACGCCGTCGCGGCGGAAGGTGCAGTGGTATTCCTTCAGCTCGAAGAGGGGACGGTAGGTCTTCAGCTGCTGGCGGATGAGCAGCTCGAAGCTCGCCTCGGCGGCTTCGAACTCGTAGCCCTGCTCCTCGAGCTCCTTCAGGCGCTTGAGGATCTCGAGGGCCTCGGGGCTGCCCTTCTCGACGCCGATGCCGAGCTCGGCGGCCTTCATGAGGACGTTCGACTGGCCCGACAGCTCGGAGACGAGGATGCGCTGGCGGTTGCCCACGGTGGCGGGGGCGATGTGCTCGAAGCTGTGGGCGATCTTCTGCACGGCGTTGACGTGCATGCCGCCCTTGTGGGCGAACGCGGTCGCGCCGACGTAGGGCGCCCGGATGTTGTGGGCGTTGTTGGCGAGGTCGTCCACGAAATGGGAGAGCCGGGTGAGCTGGGAGAGGTCCGCGACGACGGGACGCCCCATCTTGAGCTGGAGGTTCGGGATCACGGTGGTGAGGTTGCAGTTGCCCACGCGCTCGCCATAGCCGTTCATCGTGCCCTGCACCTGGGTGGCGCCGGCATGGACCGCCGCGAGGGCGTTGGCCACGGCCACGCCGGTGTCGTCGTGGGTGTGGATGCCCACGGGGATGCCGAGGGTCCGCACGACGGCGGCGGCGATCTCGGCGACCTCGTGGGGCATGGTGCCGCCGTTGGTGTCGCAGAGGACGAGCCAGTCGGCCCCGCCCTCCTTCGCGGCAGCGATGGCGGCGAGGGCGTGCTCGGAGGAGTCCTTGTAGCCGTCGAAGAAGTGCTCGGCGTCGTAGACGACCTCGCGGCCGTGCTCCTTCAGGTAGCGGGCGGTGTCGCGGATCATGGCGCGGTTCTCCTCCTCCGTCGTCCCGAGGATCTCGGTGACGTGGAGCAGCCAGCTCTTCCCGAAGAAGGTGACCACGGGGGTCTTCGCCTCCAGCAGGGTGCGCACCTGGGGGTCGTCCTCGACCGCGATGCCCTTGCGGCGGGTGCTGCCGAAGGCGGCGATGCGGGCGTGCCGCCACTCCAGGTCGGCGGCGCGTTCGAAGAAGGAGACGTCTTTGGGGTTGGAACCCGGCCAGCCGCCCTCGATGTAGTGCATGCCGAAGGCGTCGAGCTCCGTGGCGATGCGGATCTTGTCGAGCGAGCTGAAGCTCACGCCTTCGCCCTGGGTGCCGTCGCGCAGGGTCGTGTCGTAGAGTTTGACGTCGGGATGTTGGCTCATGGGAAGGTGGGGCCGAGGACGCGGAGGGCGATCCCGACTCGGCTTTCCGGCATGTGGAAACAATGGACCGATTCGCGACCGCCCGGCGGGTCAGCCGATGATCGTTGCGATTCGAATGGAAATGCTCGGAGCGAGGTGGTCCATGCCGTGCGAGGGAGGCAAGGGTAAGCGAGCGCCGGCGGAGGCGCAACGGCTTATTCGCCGACCCTGCGGACCCGGGTGCAGGACAAAAAAGTAACCGAGGCGGTTCAGGCGGCAGCTCGTGTGTTCCAGAAGTCGTTGAAGCGGTTTTGGCTGAGGATGGCGGTTCGGATGTGAAGGAGGTTCCTGG